>JAFADQ010000221.1 GCA_023424725.1 Bacteroidota bacterium | reverse complement strand
TCCGATTCTATTACGCTGGCATAATCTGTTCCGAGGGGCACAGGCTGCGGGTCTTTCAGGTCGTTAAAGCGCAGATGTTTGGTGCGTTGGGCTGCAACGGTTACTTTATAGGGCCCCACAGGGTCTTTATCGGCAAAGTAAATGGTAATGCTGATGTTGGCGTCGCGGTTAGAGGTGTTAAGAATACACGCCGTTTCGTGACTCGTAAATTCGGGCGCTTTGCCGGTGCTTTCTTTAGGAATGTAGCCTTCTGCTATTACCCATATTTTCTTGCCAAGTTCTTTCATAGTTGTTGTTTATGTTGATGGATTTAGTGTAACGCTTTCGTGTTGTTTACTTTTATGACCTGCGAGTGCCAAAAAACAGGGTGACAGAAGCGAATTTGTAAAACAATTTCGCCTGCTATGCCAGCATTTTTGCCCACTGCAGCTTTAGTTATTTTTTGCTGCAGATAATTGTAATGATGTAAGCTTACGCAGGACTTGGAAAGCTGTTTAAGAAATGCTCTTCAGGTTTGCTTCAAAAACTGTATGTAATACCGTGTTTAATAAGAAGCTGCGAAGGGCAAAAACCGATGTGTTAGAGATCAAATCAAAACAATTATTACTGAAAATAACACGATAGCAATTGTACATTCCGCAGCGCGACGGCCAGAAAATTTTTGTCACATTATCAACAGAATGTCGTAAGGTTTAGCAGTACCGGCGTTATGTGCTGATAGCGCAAAAGCGTTAGTTCATCTCAAAATTAAAACATGGCAAAAATAGGATACCACGCATCGCACGAGCAGTTTAAACCAAGTCAGTTATTAAAATTCGCGCGGCAGGCAGAGCAAGCCGGTTTTACGCATTGTCTTTCGTCCGACCATTTTTTACCCTGGAGCACGCAGCAAGGCGAAAGCGGTTTTGCCTGGAGCTGGCTCGGCGCGGCTATGCAAGCCACCAACATGCATTATCGTATTGTAAATGCTCCCGGGCAGCGCTATCATCCGGCCATTATTGCGCAGGCCGCGGCTACGCTTTCAGAAATGTTTCCGGAGCGGTTCTGGATTTGTGTGGGCAGCGGCCAAAACATGAACGAACACATAACCGGCGAACAATGGCCCACAAAACAGGTGCGCAACGAACGGCTAAAAGAATGCGCCGATATTTTTCGCGCCCTCTGGAAAGGCGAAGATGTAGTGCATCACGGACATGTAGTGGTAGAAGATGCAAAGCTGTTTACAAGGCCCGAAACACCACCGAAAATGATCGGCGCAGCCATTACTCCAGAAACGGCCGAGTGGCTGGGAAGCTGGGCCGATGGAATGATCACGGTGTCGCACCCAATAGACAAACTAAAAGAAGTAATAGACGCTTTCAGGCGCGGTGGCGGCGAAGGAAAACCCATGCTGCTAAAGGTGCAGCTCTCGTATGCCCGCGACGAAGAAACCGCCCTAAACGAAGCCCACGAGCAATGGAAATCGAATATTTTCGCCAGTAGTGTTTTAGCAGAATTGCGTACGGCCGAGCAATTGGAAAAAGCCGCCGAAATGGTAACCAAAGAAAATATTAAAGAAGCCGTGCGGGTATCTTCTAACCTGCAACAGCACACAAAATGGCTTCAGCAGTACATCGATCTGGGTTTTGATGAGCTTTTTTTGCACAACGTTAACCTTCAGCACGAGCATTTTATACAAGATTTCGGTAAGGAAGTTTTGCCAAAATTAAAGCACTGATTTGCGTTTTACATGCCTTTAAAATAAACCTACAAATGCCGCCATCGTAGCCCTTATAAGTATGGTTTATATTATAATGGGCGTAACGGGAAGTGGAAAAACCACCATAGGGCAATTATTGGCGCGCCGCTTTAATTTGCCTTTCTACGACGCCGACGATTTTCATGAGCTTACCAACAAAAGCAAAATGCAAACCGGCCAACCGCTTACCGACCACGACCGGGAAAATTGGCTAACCGTACTTGGGCGTAATATTATAGATTGGGAAGATAAGGGTGGCGCCGTGCTGGCTTGTTCGGCTCTTAAAGAATTGTACCGCAAAAAATTACAAACAATTTCGGCAGAAAAAATAACCTGGATTTTTCTGAACGGAACTCCCGAGCTTATTTCGGAAAGGTTAAAGAACAGACAGAATCATTTCATGCACCCAAGCCTGATAAGCTCGCAGTACGAAGTGTTAGAAAAACCGGATTATGCTTATTTGTTTAATGTAGACGCCGCACCCGAAGTAATTGTAGAAAATATAATCAGCAACATGAAAAATAAAGGCGCAACTTATGAATTCGGATTGATCGGGATGGGCGTAATGGGCAAGAGCCTCGCGCTGAATCTGGCAGAAAAAGGAGTGCGGGTTGCCATATATAACCGCCATGTTCCGGGAAAGGAAGAAGGAGTAGCGCAAAAGATTAAAGACGAAAATCCTCAAATACAAAACTTAGGCGCTTTCGATGATCTGGCCCAATTTATCGGTAAGCTGGAAAAACCCAGAAAAGTATTTTTGATGATTATGGCAGGCGCAGCAACAGACAGCCAGCTGGAGCAGCTTGTTCCGTTACTGGAGCCTGGCGATGTTGTAATGGATGGCGGTAATTCCTTTTTTAAAGACACAGAAAGAAGAACCAAAGAGCTGGCGGCTCACGGCATTTATTTTGTTGGTACCGGCGTTTCGGGTGGTGAAGAGGGTGCGCGCCGTGGCCCGGCAATTATGCCCGGAGGTGCGGAAAAAGGCTACGCATTGGTTGCAAAATACTTCGGCCTGATTGCTGCAAAAGATAAAAATGGTAAGCCATGCACGGCGTATATAGGCGCCGGAGGAGCGGGGCATTTTGTGAAAATGGTGCACAACGGAATTGAATACGCCGAAATGCAACTCCTCGCAGAAACTTACGCGCTTATGCGGTTTTACCTGCAACTTACTCCGGAAGAAATAGTGGAAGTGCTAACACCCTGGCAGCAATCGGAACTTGGCAGCTATTTGCTCGGCATTACTATAAACATTCTGAAAGTAAAGGAAAAAGGCGGCTTGTTACTGGATAAAGTGCTCGATCAGGCAGAACAGAAAGGTACAGGCAATTGGTCTATTACTACCGCTCTGGACTTTGGCGCACCTTTTAGCCTTGTTTCTGAAGCGGTAATGGCCAGAATATTATCCGCCCACAAACAGAAGCGGGTTCAGTTAGCAAATTTCTACGATCATCAGTTTATACCTCATAATGGCAACAAAGAAACCTTTCTTACAAGCCTTCGCAATGCTTATCTGGCCGCCAGGATAATTAACCACGAAATGGGCTTTAGCATGATGCAACAGGTAGCCGCTAAACATGGCTGGCAAATTAACTGGAGCGAACTTGCCCGAATCTGGACCAACGGTTGCATTATAAGGTCGGCATTAATGGAAAAATTAACGGAGCTTTTAAAAGAGGGTGACTCTGTTTTTCTCGCGCCGGAAATAAAGCATCAGCTACAACAATACAAGCCAGACCTTTCCTTCATCATTGCGCAGGGACTTCAAAATAACGTTGCTTTACCTGTTTTTTCTGCCGCCCTTAATTATTTTTTGGGAAGCGCTACCGCCAACTCACCGGCAAATCTTATTCAGGCACAGCGCGATTATTTTGGTGCGCATACTTACCGAAGAACAGATGCACCAGACAGTTATTTTCATTCAGATTGGAAACCTGATGAAAGGCCGGATTAAGAGATTAAATCTCTGGATAAATCTTACAGTTCCTTACTGGCCAGCCAAAACTTAGAGATCGAAATAAATTAATCAGGCCACTAACTACAAATAAGGCAGAGCAGAGTTCACATTAAATTACAAGAAAACTTATCAAAATCTCTGATTTGCATTTGTTTGAAATATTGTATCTGAAGCCAGAAAATTCGCCAACTATTTTTAAGCAATAGTGGAGATAATTCTACCCCGCCAGCTTCACCAAAAACTCTTCCACTTCCTTAGAGCTATAATCGGCCATTCCTTCGTGCCGCATCTCAATCTTACCGGTTTTGCCGATAAAGAAAGTTGTAGGAATTGATTGCGTTTGAAAAGCCTGCGGAAGCCCGTTAACCGGCACGTACACCGGGAAGGTGTAGCCTTTTTTGCTGATGAAGGGTATTACTTTGCTCATGCCGGCCTGGTCTACCGATAGCATCACGAACGCCACATTGGGGTTGTCTTTCATTGTGTCATACAGCTTCTGAATACTCGGCATTTCGGCAATGCAGGGCGGGCACCAGGTGGCCCAGATGTTCAGGAAAACCACCTTGTTTTTCAGGCTGCTGAACGCGATCTGGTTACCCTTCATGTCCTGGAGCATAAAGTCGCTATCGTAAAGGGAAACTGCGGTTTTTGCCGGGTTTGCGGGGGTAACAGAAGAGGAGGTTGCTTCCGGAATATCGGGCCGCACCAACCCGGTAGCCAGCAACACGCGCTGCACCTGCCCAATCGCCTCGGTGTGCAAACCGGTGAGGTACAGAAAGCCAAAAACGGCTAAAGTGTACACCCAACCGGGAATTTTATTGAGATAGGTTTTCAATGATTTCATGAGTTTTTAGTTAATGTTTGGAAAACAGGTATTAGCATAATGTTTAGCCCATGGTCAACATTATGCTAACACCTGAAAAAGCCCTACAATTAAACGGTTACAAATCCCTTCGCTTTCAGGTCGAACATATACGTAAGGCCATTGGGTACAATTTCAGCGCCCGGCAAAATTTCGGCTTCCGCTATCTTAAACTTCTCCAGCGACATGCCGCAGACCATAAAGGTAACGCCTGCCGCTTTTCCGGCCTCAAAGAACGATTTCAGCTCGCTGCCTTTCTTAAAAGCCTCAACCGATTTCGCGCAGGCCATTACCACAAATTCTCCGGTCTGGTATTGGGCATCTTTCCGCATAGTTTGGGCGGTATTAACGGCTGCTTTCAGGTGGTCGGGTTGGCTAATGAGAACGGCATAATTCATTTTTTCCTTCTTTAAAACGGCTGTTTCCGGGTTGTTTGCCAATGCTGGAATATTTTGAACTGACAGCCCGGTTAGCAGTATAAAACCAAGAGCTGCAGCGGCCATTTTTGGCCCTTTGGCAGAAGAACCAAGCGCAGTTTTTCTCCTGGCCAAATATTGATCGAGACCAAAATACACCGCTCCGTTTGCGATGAAAAACAGCAAAATTCCCATGATAGCGATGTTCTTAAAGAGCGGCCCCATGGTGGCCATACTGCCCACTTGCATAGTAATGGTAATCGGAATCAGAATAAAGAATAGCAGCAAGGCAGCCAGGCGGGTTTGATACCCTGCGAGCAGCAAAAAGCCGCCTGCCAGCAAACCAAATCCGGATAATAGCACCAAAAATTCCGGGCTGGCCATGGAGGTTGCCAGAAAACCCAGTGAAGCTTTTTGAAGTCGGGCTGCGGCTTGCTCTGTCTGGAACAAGTGGTTGAACGCAGCGGTAATAAATATGAGACTTCCCATAACGCGCAGCGCCAGGAAAGAGAGTTTATTTAGGTTTGTTGGTTGCATGGTTGAAATTGATTTGAAATTATTTGTTGTTTTCTACAGCTAATCTAAGTACAGCCCTTAAACTTGCGTGTCATTGCGAGGCACGAAGCAATCTGGTTTTTTAGCGCACAGGTGTAGTACAATTTTTGAGGAAAAAATCTGTAATTCTACTCACTAGATTGCATCGCTGCCGCTCGCAATGACAGGTAATTTTGGCAGGAGCGCTTCGAATGAGCTGGGATTGTCTTAATTTTTCGCACTCCCATTCCGTGGTCTGTCCCTTCACAGACCATCTTGAAAGGTTGCGTCAGCTGTCGGTCTGTGAAGGCACAGACCGAGGTGAAGGGCCGGTTAATGAGCAGCCGTTAAAATTAATTGTCATTGCGAGGCACGAAGCAATCTGGTTGGTAGCGCGCAGGTGTACTACAATTTTCGAGGAAAAAATCTGTAGTGCTATTCACCAGATTGCTTCGCTGCCGCTGCCAATGACAGCGAAATTTGACGTAGACACTTCGACCAGGCAAAGTTTTCAGCTTCTCTCAGCGATCAGGTAAAACAGTACTTCTACCGGAATACATAATCCACATTTGGGAGCTGCGAGAGTACGGGCTCGGGTAAATCAAGCGCTTTGGCACGTCCGTCTGTTTTTGGTGAAACGATGCCGTGTTCTTTCAGGTAATCGGCCAGCACATCGTGCACGGTGTAGGGCAGCACTTTGGGGTCTTTGGCGTTGGGCATGCGGCAAAGCATGTGCTCGGGTTCGCCTTCGCGGCGGCAGGCGGCCAGAATGTATTCTTTGTTTGGGTCTAATGGTTTGCCGCCAATGGTGATTTGCTGCACGCGCTGGCCTTTGGGGGCGTTGGCGTTAAAGGTCATGGTCATGCCTGAGAAACGGATTACCCAACCGCCAAAACGTTCGGTCAGGTTTTGGGCAAATACGTTGTGCAACTCTTTTTCCATCCAGTCCTGAATTTGCTGGCCGGTGGCTTTGCCGGTTTTGGCGTTCTCGTTTACAGGCAGCATGTTCCACACATCAGAATAGGTAATGGCAGCTTTTCCTGAAGCATCGGGCACAATTGGCGTGCTGAAACGGAACCCGTTTGAGATGGCAATGTCGGCACCGGTTTTCCAGCGCAGGGCATCGGTGATCAGGTTGTCC
>JAFADQ010000349.1 GCA_023424725.1 Bacteroidota bacterium | reverse complement strand
CTCCGGTAAACAAAGCAGCCTTTTTGGGTAATAATTGGTTTTTATTTAAATGGCTCCGGATCTTTTTTAATTTTAAACGGCACCACTACCACCGCTTTGGTAGCTACTTTTTGCCCGTTCTTTTCTGCCGGATGCCAGGCTGGCATTTCTTCTACCAAACGCAACGCCTCAGCATCAATGTCTTCGCGAATGCCCTTTAAAATCTCAGCTTCGTGTACAGTTCCGTCGGCGGCAACGGTAGCAATTACCATTACTTTGCCTTGTACGCCCGCGGCCAATGCGGCATCGGGGTAACGCATATTATTTTGTACATAGATCAGAAAATCGGTTGGGCCGCCATTCATCTGCGGAAAAACATCCGGTTCTGCTTCGGTGGCAATAATATTGGGCTCTGCAGCTTCTTCGGTTACACCAAAGGGCACAACCTGCTCTGTGCGGTTTTGCTGGCTGTTTTCGATTTCGGTTTTGCCCTGGCCAAGTGCCTCAAAAGCTACTCCCAGCGCTATAAATATGTATATTATAAATCTCATGGCTAAAATCTGTATATAGTAATTTAGATGTTATCTTATTGATAGTCAGTAGTGCTTATACGGAAGTTGAAAGAAATTGTAGAAGCTGCCCCGAAAATTATTTCAGATTTTATTATCGCCGGTTTTTATTCTTTAGGTTGAGATGGTTTTAAAAGTCCCGATTTCGTGATAGCGCAATTACAGATCAAGGCAGCTTTATTCCAAATTTTGGTAATTAACAGGCGCTTTTTTGGCCACCACAGCTTACAAAATTTATGCTGATGGCAAACAAAAAAAGCCCGCAGTTTTGGCTGCGGGCTTCAATAAATAAAGTTCGGTTTATGTTTACCGGGCAGAGATTTGCTCGCGCAGAATTTCTACAAATCGGTACACATCTTCAAACGTATTATACAGCGGCACCGGCGCCAGGCGTATTACATCGGGCTCGCGCCAATCGGCAATAACTCCGGCCTTGGTTAAGCTGTCGAAGGCCTCGCGGCCGTTACTTCTGGCCACTAACGAAAGCTGGCAACCGCGCTGCTCAGGGTCTGTTGGCGTAATAATTTTATAATGCTCTTCGTCTTTGTTCAGGTCGTTTAACATGAATTCGAGATAACCGGTAAGCAGCAAACTTTTCTTCCTTAGGTTTTCTATTCCGGCTTTATCGAAAATTTCTAAAGATGCTTTATGCACCGCCATGGGCAGAATTTGCGCGTTGCTTAGCTGCCAGCCTTCGGCGCCGGGCATTGGCGTAAAGCCTTTGCGCATTTTAAAACGCTCGTGCTTATCGTGGCCCCACCAGCCGGCAAATCTTGGTAAATCGGGGTTGTTGGCGTGGCGCTCGTGTACAAAAACGCCCGACGTGCCGCCCGGGCCCGAGTTAAGGTATTTGTAGGTACACCACACGGCAAAATCAACATCCCAGGCGTGCAGCTGCAAATGCAGGTTGCCTGCGGCGTGCGCTAAATCAAATCCGGCTTGCGCGCCAACTTTGTGAGCGGTTGCGGTTATGACTTTCATATCAAATGCCTGGCCGGTGTAGTAATTTACGCCGCCCATCATCACCAGCGCCAGCTCGTTGCCGGTTTCTTCTATTTTGGCCAGAATATCTTCGGTGCGCAGCGTATGTTCGCCTTCTCTTGGCGTAAGCTCAATAATGGCCTCTGCAGGGTTGTAACCATGAAATTTAACCTGAGTTTCGAGCGCGTATTGGTCAGATGGAAAAGCGCCGGCTTCGGTTATGATCTTGAAACGCTCTCGGGTTGGCCGGTAAAACGACACCATCATCAGGTGCAGGTTGGTGGTAAGCGTATTCATCACCACCACTTCTATCGGTTTGGCACCCACTACACGGGCTGTGCTGTCGGTTAATAGTTCGTGGTAGCTGTACCAGGGGTTTTTGGCCTGGAAATGACCTTCTACGCCCAGTTCTGCCCAATCTTTTAGTTCCTGTTCTACGGCTGCGCGGGCCGTTTTAGGCTGCAACCCAAGCGAATTTCCGGTGAAATAAACTGCTGGTTTCCCGTTTATCTGCGGGATATAAAAAAGATCGCGGAAAGAGCGCAACGGGTCTTGCTGGTCTTGCTGCTGCGCGAAAGAAAGGCTGTTTTGGTACTGCATGGGCGCAAAGATAGCAACAGTTTTTTTGGCCAAAACAGATTTCAAAATCCAATGCTGTAAGTTACCCTGCCAAGGCCGTTTTTTTGCCCGTTACAAGGTAATTGTTTTATAGAAATCCAATCGCAGCGCCAATGTTAAATTTAACCTGTCATTGCGAGCGATAGCGAAGCAATCGGGTTGTGCCATGGTCTATTATTGTTCGAATTATTTTACATCTCAATCTATATTTGACTTTATTAACTCACTATGCACCAGATTGCTTCGCTACCGCTCGCAATGACAGCATAACAGTGGCAGTGGAGCAGCGATTTGACAATTTTGATTCAGCCTAAACTCTTACTCTTGCAACATTCCTTCCAGACTCTTAAACACCGAAATCAGCCCAACACCTTTTTCTGACAAGGAATATTCTATGTGCAGCGGTTTCTCTTTCACGATGGTTTTGTCCAGAATTCCGGCTTCTTCCAGTTCGCGCAGGGCTGTGGCGATAGATTGTTTGTTAGAGCCGGGTAATTCGCGCAGCAAACTGTTAAAGCGCACCGGGCCAGTGGCAGCAAAACGGAAAATCTGTGGTTTCCACTTGCCGCTTAGTTGCTTCAGCAGACTTTCGGCAGGGCAACTTTTATTATCTGCGTCCGGAATGTGAGTAGTCATGTTTTTCTGACTTATTGCCTTAGGGTTTTTAAAGCCTGACCTTTGTATAACCTCACCCCCAGCCCCTCTCCATAATGAGAGGGGAGAATTAGGAGCCTGGGGCAGATTTGACTATAAAAAATGCGAAACTCCTTGAAGTCCCTCTCATTTGGAAAGGGATTTAGGGTGAGGTCCAATAGTAACTTTATAATCAACATGCCCGGCAAATTGTTTTCATTTTTAGCGCTGATAATTATAGTGAGCATAAACAGTTGCCAGATAATTAACCCTATAAAAACCATGAGTAACAACGAGAAAAATAACCCGATGAACTGCGACCCGGTAACCGGATTGTGCGAAATTCCGGGTGCCACGGCCTCTACCGAAACAGGTGCGATTCTTCAACCCATTAACCGGCAAAAACCTGTAAAAGTGCTTTATTTTACCGACCCGATTTGCTCGTCGTGTTGGGGAGTAGAGGCGCAACTGCGCAAACTAAAGCTGGAATACGGCAATTATTTCGAGATAGAATACCGGATGGGCGGTTTGCTTAAATCGTGGGATACATACGGCGGCCGCGATGTAGGCAAGCCAACCGATGTAGCCACACATTGGGAAGAAGCCAGCAACCATTACCAAATGCCGATAGATGGCGATGTGTGGCTGGAAGATCCGCTTTCGTCTTCTTACCCGCCATCGGTAGCGTTTAAAGCCGCCCAGTTGCAGGGCGAAGAAAAGGCACAGGCATTTTTGCGCCGCATAAAAGAAATGGTGTTTCTGGAGAAAAAGAACATTACCAAATGGGAGCACCTGAAGCAGGCCGCCAGCCAAACCGGCCTGGATGCCGCCAACCTAAAAGCCGGTTTTGAAGGCCCGGCCATAGAATTATTTAACCAGGACCTGGATTTGGCGCGGCAACTGGGCGTGCGGGGTTTCCCAACTATTTTCTTTACCGACGCCAACCAAAACCGCTTTATGGTGTACGGCTCTAAACCTTACCAAGCGTACGAAGAAGCGCTGCTTAAGCTAAAACCCGACGCGCTTAAGCAAATATATAACACAAGCTACGAAAGCCTTTTTGCGCAATTCCCTACGCTAACCACCAAAGAATTCGCGGAGCTGAGCAACCTGAACTTCGCAGATGCGGAATTGGCCTTAAACGAACTGCACCGGAACAAGAAAATAGAGAAACAGGAATCGAAAAAAGGCCCGTTGTGGAAGAAGCCGGGAGATAAGTAAAAGCGGCATACTGCGGTAGATTCATTATTGTTCCCTTGGCCTGTGCCTGCACAGCACAATAACAGGCGGTGCAATTTTACATGTAGGTTTGTGAAGGAATAAACCAAGGGAAAGCTTAAATTTAAAAATGTACCGTAGCTTATAAAAGCGGATAAAGCAAATCAGGCTGCAACGGGCACTTTTTTGCCTCTTGCAGCCTGATTTGCTTTGTGATCAGGAGATTTAAAACCTATAAGGTTTCCAAAACCTTATAGGTTTGGTAAACTTACTCTACCTCAAACTCCAGCCGCACGGTAATAGAGGCGGTTTTGTCTTTAGACCAGGTATTAAAGGCGCCGCCATAACTGTAATCTTCGTTGGTATTCTGGCCCGTAATCTGGAAGATGCCCAAATTGGCGCTGGTAAGGTTGGCAACGCTGCTACCCGCGTTTTCGGCAATTTTATCGGCGCGCAGCTTGCCATCGGCGGTGGCTTTGGCTACCATTTCTATTTTCAGCTCGCTAAGTTTGGTGTAATAATATTCGGGCGTTTGCGAGTATAGCTCAATGTCCTGCTCTATCAGTTCGGTTATTTCCCTGGATATCTTCTCTATTTTATCTACTTCTTTAGATTCTATGCTGATATTTTGCACCAGCGTGTAGCCATCGAACACCTGCGTGCTCATGTGCTGGTTTAGCATTTCGGTGCGGAAGTTTTTCTGGATATCGATAGACGAAAACACGATCTCGCTTTCTTTCACACCTTTGCTAACCAGGTATTTGCGGATGTTTGCAGCATCTTTTTTCAGGGCCGCGAAAGCATCTTTAGTGTTAAAAGATCTTTCGGAAAAAGATGCCCGCCACACGATAAGATCGGAAGTAAAATCGGTAGAAGCAGAGCCGGTAACATATACGGTTTCGGCGCGCTTTTTCCCCTGCGTCCAGGCGTTGCCCAGAATAAGCGCCGTTATAATAATGGCAATGCCCATAATAAGGCTGCCGATGCTGTTTTTCATGTTGATAGGGCAAAAGGTTAACCTGTAAAAGGCAATTTTAGGGCCACTATAGCATAACGGAATCCTGCCCGGTGTATTGCACGAAGCTTTGCGTAACTCTGCCCGTAAACCAAATACAAACCAGCTTAATCGGGCTTGTGGTAGTACAGCTTTTTGTCTTGGGTTACATTCCAGTACTGTAGCATCCGGCTGTTTATTTCCGATTCGCCGGGGCTTCCATACGTACTCCAGGCCATTATCCAGCAACTGGCTTTTAGTTCTACAATATCTTTATCGGAAGCGGCAATGGTGCGCAGCGCGTCTTTTTCGCAGCGGTAGGCATCGTCGGTAAAAGTATCGTCGGTAATGGTAAAAATGCCCAGTATAGCAACTATGGTGGCAATGTAAATGCCGCGCTGCCTAAGTTGCAGCCGGGTAAGCACAAACGCGGTGCTAACTCCCACTAAAAAAACAAGGCAAATAGTTACCGGAATAAAGGTATCGTAGCGCACAATAAGCGGGCGGTAGGGCCGGTAGCCGCCCAGGGGCAACAGCAGCAAATACAAACCGGCAAAAACCGCTGCCCAGACAGCCATTTTTGCCAGCAATTTTGCGGTTGCCGAATAGTGCTGTTTTACGCCTCTTGTAAGGAAATAATTAAGGAAAAGTAAAAAGAAAATAAGCGCAGCTGCTTTGCTAATAAAATGATGTGCTAAGCCCTTAGGTAGCAGCGCGTACCGGTTGGCCAGTGTAATATCGTTTGCCCCTGCGCTTTCGGCATTAAACCGGCCCACATAATAAGAATATAAGCTGAGCGCTAAAATCCACCCGAAATAAAACAACACTGGCCCCTGAATTGCCCAAATTGCCCGCCAGGATTTAACGATAAACCCTTTGACGTTTGCTTGGTTTTGGAGGTTTTGCCACCAGGCATACAGCAACA
>JAFADQ010000100.1 GCA_023424725.1 Bacteroidota bacterium | reverse complement strand
ATCTACTGCTGCGCTGCGCATTGCCCGGAACCTTAGCGGTTTGTGGCCTTTGGCTTATTGGTTTATTATAGTGCCTGGCTTTATCCGGAATTATGTGTACGATTTTGTGGCCCGCAACCGCTACCGCTGGTTTGGCCGCGAAGAGTCGTGCATGCTGCCCACTCCCGATTTGCAGAAGCGGTTTTTGTAATTTCGTCTATAAAAATTCGCTTACAATTGGGTGTTTATTGTAGCTCTTTTGGTTTGTAACGCCCTTGTTTTTGGCCTTCGCAGCAGGCGCAAACAGGGCACCCACAAGAGGTGCCCTGCCAAACCGGAAAATCAATAATTTAAAACCTGCGGGCACCAAAAAACAATGCCTGAGAAGCAAATCTCAGGCATTGTTTTTTTATTTCAGATCTGAATCAGCAATAAAAATAAATTTTACGCTTTTACAGTTTCCAGAATAGATTCGAAAATCGCGAGGCCATCGGTATTTCCTAAATCTGCATCGGCGGCACGCTCCGGGTGTGGCATCATACCAAAAACGTTGCGGCCAAGGTTGCTAACGCCGGCAATGTTTTCTTCGGAGCCGTTGCAGTTGGCGTGGTTGTTCACTTCGCCGTTTTTGTCGCAATACCGGAACATAACCAAACCCTCGTTATTAAGCTGCTTTAAGGTATCTGCTGGCGCGAAATAACGGCCTTCGCCATGTGCGATGGGTATTTTATAAGCCTTGTTAAGATCTAATGCGCGGGTTGGCAGCAGGCTATTGTTTTCGGCTTTCAGGTGCACGTTTTTGCACATAAAACGCTGCTCGCGGTTGCGAAGCAAAGCGCCCGGCAACAACCCGGCTTCTGTTAATATCTGGAAACCATTGCAAATACCAAACACATAGCCGCCACGGTTAGCATGCTGCACCACTTCCTGCATAATAGGCGAGAAGCGCGCGATGGCGCCGGAGCGAAGATAATCGCCGTAAGAAAAACCGCCCGGCAGCACTATAAAATCGCAGTTTTGCAGGTCGTGGCTTTTGTGCCAGAGTTCTGTTACCTGCTGGCCCATGGTATCGCGAAGCACTCTTATTACATCGTCGTCGCAATTAGAGCCCGGAAAAATTACTACACCAAATTTCATACGCAAAGATAGCAAGTAATCGGGCAAATGCATAGAAACAAAGCACGGCGCGGCAACAGTTTATTTATGTATTTCATTCAAACAAAAAATCTTACTTTTACCATTACAACAGAATACCATTTGCCAATGCTGCAATCTATGACGGGCTTCGGCTCGGCCCAATTAAATTCCGATAGTTATTCGCTATCTGTAGAGATACGCTCCTTAAACTCTAAAAGCCTGGACCTAACACTGCGTTTGCCACGTTTTCTGGCCGATAAAGAAATAGAGATCCGTAACCTGATAACCAAAAGCTTACAGCGCGGCAAAGTATCGCTTACGGTAGAGCTGCAAACCAAGGGAATGGCCAAAGCTCGCAGCGCCATCAACACAGAGCTTTTTACGCATTATTACAAAACCTTAGAAGCGGCCGCGCTGCAGGTTGGCGCTAATACCAACGATATTTTCAGAATTGCGCTAACCATGCCCGAAGTGGTACAAACAGAGGCCAGCGCAGACCAGGAAGCGCCTTTTGCCTGGGAGCAGGCGCAGGAATTGCTAAAAGAAGCGCTGTATAACCTTAACCATTTTCGTACAGACGAAGGCAAAGCGTTATCGCAGGAAATTGTGGGCTATGCTGAGCGAATCCGGATTTTGCTTTCTGAAATAGACAAGCACGATCCGGAAAGAATTGCGGCGATAAAAACCCGCATATCTGGCCACCTGCAGGAATTGCAAAGTTCTGTAAAAGCAGACCCCAACCGGTTTGAGCAGGAAATGATTTATTACATAGAAAAGCTAGACATAGCCGAAGAAAAAGTGCGCCTGCTAAACCATTTGCATTACTTTTTCGAAACGGCGTATACCGAAGAAGCGCCGGGCAAAAAGCTGGGTTTTATAGCCCAGGAAATTGGCCGCGAAATAAACACCATCGGCTCTAAAGCCAACGACTCGGTAATACAGCACAAGGTAGTGGAAATGAAAGAAGAGCTGGAAAAAATTAAAGAGCAGCTGCACAATGTCTTATAAGCGGCATTGCAAATTTCCCGTTTTAGCACAATTATAGTAAATTTACTTTTTCAGAGCTTTAATTCAATTATTCTAAACATATAATGAAACAAACACTACTGTTACTGGCAGGCCTTTTGTGCGCAACTGGCAGCATAGCACAGCGCACCTGCGGCACCGACGAATATGTGCGGCAGCTGGAGCTTACAAATCCTGAATTTGTAAAATCGAGGCAGCAGGTACAGCAACGCGTATCGCAATGGTTGGCAACGGCAGAAAACGCAGGCCAGAAGCAAGCAAAAAACGTGGTTACCATTCCGGTGGTATTTCATGTGGTGTATAAAACGGCTGCCCAAAACGTGCCCGATGCGCAATTGCTGGCACAACTGCAACGCCTGAACCAGGATTACAGAAAGCTGAATGCCGATGTAAGCCAAACCCCGGCCATATATGCCGGCCTCGCTGCCGATACCGAAATAGAGTTTTGCCTGGCCCAGCGCGACCCGCAGGGCAACCCAACCACCGGCATTACCCGCACCTCTACCACAGTAAACTCTTTTAACCTGAGCGATGCCGTAAAATTCAGCAACCAGGGTGGCGTTAATGCCTGGAATCCATCGCAATATTTAAACATTTGGGTGTGCAACCTGGGCAGCGGCCTGCTTGGTTATGCAACTCCTCCGGGCACCAGCCCAAATTACGACGGCGTAGTTTTGCTATACTCTTCTTTACCCGGCGGCAGCGCTGCGCCTTACAACCAGGGCCGCACCGCAACCCACGAACTGGGCCATTATTTTAACCTCGATCATATCTGGGGCTCAGGCAACGGCGGCAATTGCGCCAGCGATGGTATTGCCGATACGCCCACCCAAAACGAACCTAATTACGGTTGCCCCAGCTTCCCCAGCCCGTCGTGCAACAACTCCGGCGATATGTCTATGAACTACATGGACTATACAAACGACGCCTGTATGTATATGTTTACCACCGGCCAAAAAAATGCTATGCTGGCGGCAATAAACACCAGCCGGCCCGGCTTACTTACCTCGCTGGGTTGCGTTCCGCCTACTTTAGCTGCGCTAGATGCCTCGGTTGTATCTATTTCTTACCCCGGAAATTCGGTTTGCGCGGGATCTTTTTCGCCAAAAGTTACAGTAAAAAACAGCGGGCAGAATACCATTACCAGTTTATCGGTAAATTACTCTTTAAACGGCGGCGCCACCTCATCTTTTACCTGGACAGGCTCTATTGCCTCGCAGGCAACAACTGTTATTACCTTGCCTTCTATTACCATAAACCCGGGCGCGCATAACCTAACAGTTATTTTAAATTCGCCAAACGGCGGCACCGACGGTAACATGGCAAACAATGCAGCCAACAGAAATTTCACAGCCATAAGCCAGGCGCCGGGCATTACCATGGCAGCGCCGCAAAGCTTCGAGCAAGCTACTTTTCCTCCGGCCGGCTACCAGCTTACCAATACCGCGCAAAATTATTCGTGGGAGCGTACAAGCAGCGCAGCCAAAACCGGCAACTCTTCTATGTTTGTTAATAATTACAACGCTAATTCGCCCGGAAACCGCTCTGAACTGGTTATGCCAACCATAAATCTGTCGGCTTACTCGGTAGCAAATCTTACCTTCGAGGTAGCGCATAAAACCTATACCAATTCGGCAAACAACCCCGACTCGCTGGAAGTCCTGATCTCTACCGATTGCGGATCTACTTTTGTGAGTTTGTACAAAAAAGGCGGCGCCATGTTAGCTACCGGCTCCGGAAGTTCATCTCAGGGACCAGCTTTTGTTCCGGCTTCGGCCTCCGACTGGCGCAAAGAAACCATAAACCTGGCGCCATATTTAAGCAGCAGCAGCGCCATTATTAAATTCAGGGCAATAAACCGCTACGGAAACAACCTTTATCTTGACGATATTCTGGTAGACGGAAGCCTGATAAGCAGCAGCCCTGCAGAAATACTAAACCAGCAAATATCGCTTTATCCTAACCCGGCGCAAGGCATTATCAACCTTAAATTTATTAATGCCGATGAAAAAGCATGCATAGAAATAACCGATATGCTGGGCCGTGTAGTTACTCGTGAAACTGCCTTGCAGGTATCGGAAAATACTGCTACGCTACATGTAAACCACCTGAGCAATGGCGTATATATAGCCCGCATTAGCAATGGCGCTACAGTAATTACAAAACAGTTCGTGATAAGTAAATAAGCACGGCAAACCCCTGATCAAAAAGCCCCGCGACACTAAATTGGTCTGTCGCGGGGCTTTTTTTGGTGCCCGCAGCTTTTATATTTCGCAAAAGAAGTCCTGAGTTCGATTACTAATAATTCTTTATAACTCCCGAGTAGTGGCCTGTTAGTAAATGCGTTTGAATCTCGTGCAAAGCTCCATAGGAGCGGCCTGTTAATGCTTACGAAAAAACAGGTTGCTCCTACGTGGCTGTTAATGCTTTTAAATATCTGCTAAAACTCCTGCATCATCAATAAAAACAGGTTGCAAAAGTCTTATTAATCTAACTCAGGTGCTGTAAATAACCTTTTAGCTGCGACGGCCAAAAATACGTGCATCAGAAGCCAATTAATAAAAGATTTGGGGGTTGCCTGCGGCCCGCGCTATTCGCTGCAATCTTTTTACCCTTGTAGCGCTGCTCTCCAGTGCGGCGTACCCGGGCTGCAAAGCCCAAAAAAGCTGCCGTTACAGGGTAAAAAGGATTTCCGCTGCTATCGCTAACCCGCCTCTGCACAGGCAAAACCAGGCTACCGCTCCCGCTTGCGGAGTATGTAAGCTGCACACGGCCTCTGGTGTTTATAAAATTAAAATGCGGCTCAGCCTATCGTTAAGTAGCCTGTTGGCAGCCATAAGTAATTAACCTGCCCGGCAATTTACTTTTGCGCGGCCAGCTTATCTACAAACATTGTAATTAACCTGAAAACCTGCGGAAATTTAGCCAGCGAAAGTTGCCCCGGCGTGTCATACACATCGTGGTAAGCCGAGGTGCCGCCCATGGTGTAAAAGAAAAAACCGCGCACACCTTTACTGGTAAAATGGTAATGATCGGAATTAGCGGCCTCTCCCCTTTTCTTTAGCTGCGGCAATAATTTTTCTGTGTTGTTGATCTCTTC
>JAFADQ010000087.1 GCA_023424725.1 Bacteroidota bacterium | reverse complement strand
TTAACGATTCTGGCGGCGCCCGTATACAGGAAGGCGTAATGTCGCTGGCCGGTTATGCCGATATTTTCTATTTAAATACCCTGGCCTCGGGCGTTGTTCCGCAACTATCTGCCATAATGGGCCCATGCGCGGGCGGCGCGGTGTACTCTCCTGCCCTTACAGATTTTGTGCTGATGGTAGAAAACACCAGCTACATGTTCGTAACCGGGCCAAACGTAGTAAAAACCGTAACCCACGAAGAAGTAACCTCTGAAGAACTGGGCGGCGCCAGCACGCACAGCACCAAAAGCGGCGTTACTCATTTCTCTTGCGCTAACGAGATTGAGTGTATACAATACGTTAAGCAATTGCTGAGCTACATGCCGCAGAACTGCGAAGACAAAGCCCCCGATTTGCCCTACGAAACCAAAGGAGATGAGCTGCGCCCTGACCTGGACAAAATAATGCCCGAAAACCCGAACCAGCCGTACGACATGCGCGAGGTAATAGAGGGAATTATTGATGAAGGCTCGTTTCTGGAAGTGCATAAAAACTACGCCGATAACATTGTAGTTGGCTTTGCCCGTTTGGCCGGAAAAAGCATTGGCATAGTGGGCAACCAGCCTGCCGTTCTGGCCGGTGTGTTAGATATAAATGCCAGTATAAAAGCAGCCCGTTTCGTACGTTTCTGCGATAGCTTTAACATACCGTTGCTGGTGCTGGAAGATGTACCTGGTTTCTTGCCGGGAACGGACCAGGAATGGCGCGGCATTATTAACAACGGCGCCAAATTGCTGTACGCTTTTTGCGAGGCTACGGTGCCCAGAATTACCGTTATCACGCGCAAAGCGTATGGCGGCGCTTACGATGTAATGAACTCGAAACACATTGGCGCCGACATGAACTTTGCCTGGCCAACCGCCGAAATTGCCGTAATGGGAGCCAAAGGCGCCGCCGAAATTATTTTTAAACGCGAAATAGCATCGGCCGAAAACCCGGAAGCCAAGTTGCAGGAAAAAGTAGACGAGTACCAGGTAAAATTTGCCAACCCCTACCGCGCCGCGCACCGCGGTTTTGTAGACGAAGTAATTATGCCGTCTGAAACCCGCCGCAAGCTGATTAAGGCATTTACAATGCTGGAAAACAAAGCAGTGAAATTGCCACGTAAAAAGCACGGAAATATTCCGTTGTAAGTTTGTCGGAACTTTGATAGGAATGAATCGCAAGAAAAACTATGATAGTAACAGAAATCATAGTCTTTCATTTCATCAGTAATATCACAGTTAAGACACAAAACAAGTAGCAGTTTGCATCGTACCTTTTAAAAACCAATTTGGCAAGAAACCTTTTCACATATCTGCCAAAATCATACTAAAATTTATAGAGAGCATGACCGAAAATAGCCATAACTTTTTAATGAAATACCTGAAAGCCTACTCTCCTACCGGAAACGAAAAGGAAGGCCAGCAGGTATGGTTAGACCACATGAAACCGTTTATCGACGATTATATGGTTGATACCTACGGCTCTGTGGTGGGCATTGTAAACCCCGATGCCAAGTACAAAGTAGTTATAGAAGCGCATGCCGACGAGATCTCATGGTTTGTGAATTACATCTCAGACCAGGGCTACATTTACCTGCGCCGTAACGGTGGTTCAGATGCTTTAATTGCGCCGTCTAAGCGGGTAAATATCTTCGGAAGCAAAGGCCCGGTAAAGGCAATTTTCGGTTGGCCGGCCATACACGTGCGTAAGGTTGAAAACGACAAAGCGCCTACCATCGACACCATCTTTCTCGATTGCGGCGCGTCTACAAAACAGGAAGTAGAAGACATGGGAATTCATGTGGGCTGCATCGCTGTTTTCGACGATGAGCCGATGATCCTAAATGATAAGTTTCTGGTAGGCCGAGCTTTAGATAACCGTATTGGTGGTTTCATGATCGCGGAAACCGCGCGCATGCTGAAAGAAAGCGGAAAGAAACTACCCTTTGGCTTATACATCGTAAACGCGGTGCAGGAAGAAATAGGCTTGCGCGGCGCCGAGATGATAGCCCACCGGATTAACCCCGATGTAGCTATTGTAACCGATGTTACCCACGACACCCAGTCGCCGATGTACGAAAAGAAAAGCAGCGGCGATTTGCATTGCGGAAAAGGCCCTGTTATTACCTACGGCCCGGCTGTGCAAAACAACGTGCGCGACATGGTAATAGAAACGGCGCAAAAGCAAAACATACCTTTCCAGCGGGCTGCCGCCACGCGCTCTACCGGCACCGATACCGATGCTTTTGCTTACTCTGGTATGGGTGTGGCATCGGCGCTTATTTCGCTGCCGCTAAAGTACATGCACACAACCGTAGAAACCGTGCATCTGGAAGACATCGAAAACGTATCTAAGTTAATGTACGAGTTCCTGATTCAGCTTAACGACGGCCACGATTTCCGGTATATTAAGTAAGAAATAATTTCACTTTTAAAAAGCCGGCAGCATGCATTTGTTTCCGGCTTTTTTGTCTTGAACCAGGATTAAAAGGATGAAAGGAAAGACAGGATTAATTGCCCGGGTTGCCTTATAACTACTGGTTTCCTGGCCGTCGGAGGTTACATAATAATTACGTACCAAGCCGGAGCTTGGCGTTCCGGACCGCCAAGCTCCGGCTTGGTAAGTAAATTTTTAAAATTGCCTTTATTCCCCAACCAATGCCCGCTTTATCCACCTTCACCGACATGATGCAACGCGAAATTAAGGTTACAGAAAACCCGCAGCGCATTGTTTCTTTGGTACCGTCGCAAACAGAATTATTGTTCGATCTTGGCGTTGGCGAAAGAGTAGTTGGCATTACAAATTTCTGCGTTCATCCCAAAGAAAAAGTAAAGACGATAACTAAAATTGGCGGTACAAAAAACTTTAAGTTCGATAAAATACGGGAGTTAAAACCTGACTTAATCATCGGCAACAAAGAAGAAAATTACAAGGAAGGAATAAAGCAGTTGGCGGCAGAATTTCCGGTGTGGATGAGCGACATAGAAAACCTGGAGCAAGCGTTGAAAATGATAACAGAAGCCGGCAGGCTGGTAGGGGCAAAAAACCGTGCAACAGAGATCAAAAGTAAAATAGAAGCCGGATTTTCTGCTCTCACGGCACAAAAAACGGGCACTGCAGCTTATTTTATCTGGCGCAAACCTTATATGGCTGCGGGAAAAAACACGTTTATCAACGATATGCTAAGCAAGGCCGGTTTTGTAAATGTTTTCGAAGAAGAAGCAAGCCGTTACCCGGAAATCACGCTGGAAATGTTACAAACTGCAAAGCCAGATTTTGTGCTTTTGTCATCAGAACCATATCCATTCTCGGAAAAGCATTTCGCAGAATTTAAAGAGTTACTTCCGGATGCAAAAATAGCAGTGGTAGATGGCGAAATGTTTAGCTGGTACGGCAGCAGGTTGATGCACACGCCAAAGTATTTAAAGGAGTTGGTTTTAGATTTGAATTTAAAGTTAAAATAGCAAGGCAACTTCCACTCGCTCGCCTCTGGCG
>JAFADQ010000058.1 GCA_023424725.1 Bacteroidota bacterium | reverse complement strand
CCTCAGCAGAGCCTGCTTCCGCTTCACCCGGCCAGGCAAATGTAAACCTATTTCAGGACTAAATCAGAAGTGTAAATTTGTAGCAGGATTCTAACCAAAAAGTGTCAACTTTTTTCAGGACGAGACAACTTTGCGAAATCTGTTTAATCCGTTTCATCTGCGGTTCTGAAAGCATACTCAAAACCGGGCAGTAAAGCAAGAGAAAAATAACTGGCAGATTAGAATTTTTACTCCAATTTTGCCAAAACCGCCTCTACGTTCTCTAAACCAAAAGTGGAAAAATTTTTATAGAAGAATCTTCTTTTACGTCAGGCAAAACTGTTAAGTTTGGAGTCAAAATTTTTTCTGATAAACCAAAAGAATAAGGCTATATAGCTAACTTCCTGATTATGCAATGGTTATGCGTAACTAACTGTTAATCAGGAAAAAATAGGGCAAAACCAGCCCTTAACATTACCGTAACAAGTATCAATTACGGGCTCGTAGGGCACTTTTTGAGCCCCGCAGCCCGGTTTTTCAACACAAAAAAGCACGAAGTTTATATGTTGGTAATTAAACGCGACGGAAGAAGAGAATCTGTTAAATTCGACAAGGTAACAGCGCGTATCGAGAAGTTGTGCTATGGCTTGCACATGGACTTTGTTTCGCCCATAGATGTCGCAAAAAAAGTAATAGACGGCATCTACGATGGCGTTACCACGGTAGAGCTCGACAACCTCGCGGCAGAGGTGGCGGCATCGCTTACTACCAAGCACCCCGATTATGCGATTCTGGCGGCCCGTATCGCGATTTCTAACCTGCACAAGGTTACACAGAAATCGTTTTACAACACCATGAAGCAGCTCTACACCTACGAAGATCCGAAGACGGGACAGAACGCGTCGCTGATCAGCAAAGAGGTGTTCGAGGTGATCCGCAAAAACGCCGCCCTGCTCGATTCCAGCATATTGTACGACCGCGATTATTCGTACGATTACTTCGGCTACAAAACCCTTGAGCGCTCGTATTTGCTGCGCATTAACGGCAAAATTGTAGAGCGTCCGCAGCACATGCTTATGCGCGTGGCCATCGGTATTCATAAAGAAGATATCGACTCGGCAATAAAGACTTATAACCTCATGAGCGAGCGCTGGTTTACACATGCCACGCCCACGCTTTTCAACGCCGGAACGCCAAAACCACAACTATCCAGCTGCTTCCTGCTCACCATGCAAGACGACAGCATCGGCGGAATTTACGATACCCTGAAGCAGTGCGCCCTTATCTCGCAGAGCGCCGGTGGTATTGGTTTGGCTATACACGATATTCGGGCAACAGGCTCTTATATTAAAGGCACCAACGGCACCAGCAACGGCTTAATACCCATGCTGAAAGTGTTTAACGACACGGCCCGCTACGTAGACCAGGGCGGCGGAAAACGCAAAGGTGCTTTCGCGATTTACCTGGAGCCGTGGCATGCCGATGTGTTCGAATTCCTGGATCTGCGCAAGAACCACGGTAAAGAAGAGATCCGTGCGAGAGATTTGTTCTATGCCCTCTGGATTCCGGATTTGTTTATGCAGCGTGTAGAAGAGAACGGCGAGTGGAGCCTGTTCTGCCCTAACGAAGCACCCGGACTGGATAAGTGCTACGGCAAAGAGTTCGAGAAGCTGTATGCCAAGTACGAGCGCGAAGGCCGTGCCCGCAAAACTATTAAGGCGCAGGAGCTTTGGTTTGCCATTTTGGAAAGCCAGACCGAAACCGGCACGCCGTACATGCTCTTTAAAGACCATGTAAACAACAAGAGCAACCAGCAAAACCTGGGCACCATCCGCAGCTCTAACCTTTGCACCGAAATTACCGAGTTTACCTCGCCCGACGAAGTGGCGGTGTGTAACCTGGCCTCGCTTGCTTTGCCTCGCTACGTGGTAGAGGAGAACGGACAGAAGTATTTCGATCACCAGAAGCTGTACGAGGTAACCTATCAGGCTACGGTTAACCTGAACAAGATCATCGACATAAACTATTACCCTGTGCCCGAAGCGGAGCGCTCTAACCGCCGCCACCGCCCAATCGGTTTAGGTGTACAGGGTCTTGCGGATACGTTTATCGCGCTGCGGATGCCGTTCGAGAGCGAAGAAGCTGCCGGCCTGAACAAAGACATTTTCGAGACGATCTATTACGCGGCCATGACGGCTTCCAAAGATCTTGCGAAGAAAGAAGGTCCGTACGAAACGTTTGAAGGCTCGCCGATAAGCCGTGGTATTTTCCAGTTCGATATGTGGGGCGTTACGCCAAGCAGCGGCCGCTGGAACTGGGAAGCGCTTCGCAACGAGGTGGTAGAGCACGGTGTGCGCAACTCGCTGCTGGTAGCCCCAATGCCAACTGCCTCTACGGCGCAGATATTGGGCAACAACGAAAGCTTCGAGCCATACACCAGCAACATTTATGTGCGCCGCGTGCTAAGCGGCGAGTTTATGGTGGTGAACAAGCACCTGCTGAAAGACCTGATCGCGCTTGGTTTGTGGAACGACCAGATGAAGAACCGCATCATCGCCGAGAACGGATCTATCCAGAACATCCCGAACATTCCGCAGCACATTAAAGACCTGTACAAAACGGTTTGGGAGATCAAGCAGAAAACCATTATCGACCTCTCGGCAGACCGTGGCGCCTACATTTGCCAGAGCCAGAGCCTTAACCTGCACGTGCAGAACCCGAACTTCGGTAAGCTAACCTCCATGCACTTCTACGCCTGGAAAAAGGGCCTGAAAACCGGTATGTATTACCTGCGCACCAAGTCGGCGGCCGATGCCATTAAGTTTACCGTAGAGAAGCAGGGCGGCGCCACGCTGGAACCCGTCTCGGTAGAGGCCCAGCGCATGAGCGACATGCAATGCTCGCTCGACAATCCGGATGCTTGCGAGGCTTGCGGAAGTTGATTTGAGATCACAGAAAAGGCGGCTAATTAGTCGCCTTTTCTTTTGTTAATGGTTTTAAGTTGAAATTGTATGAGAGCTTTTCATGAGCAACCGAATCCAGAAGCTTGGCTTCCTTATAATATTTTAGAAAGATGGAGGTTGACAATTAATTTTGAGGTCTCCGAATATGCGATTCATCCTAACTCGTATGTAGAGAAGAGTCAAGTTGATTTCATTTACAAAACCCTTAAGGATTATCTGCCTGAAGAGTTCTTTATAATTACACCCGGTTTTGAGTATAATTTAATAAGCTTGGATCATGAAAATTGGATTCATGCCTTACTTTCTAAGAATATCAGTTTTACCAATGTAACAGGTACAGTTTATCAGCTTTATGAATTAAGTCTGGTAGTAAACTATTTTGAAGAGAATAAACCTGAATTGCTGCAAGACCTAAAAAAGCATGCATTAGAGAATAATTTTGAAATGTTTAGGAGCTACTATTTCGAATTATTTACTTTTTATACACTTGCAAAGAATAACATCACTTTAGCACCTAAGAAATTTGAAGGAAATAGAGAATTAGAAGGTACTTGTTATTTAAATGGGCAGGAATTTCTTTTTGAATGCAGAAAGTTATTTTTGCCTGAAAAAACCCTAAATGATATTAAGTTAATAAAATGGGTTGATCTTCATTTCGGAAGGCTAATGACCGGAACACCTTCAGAAATTATTGTCTCTGTAGTATTAGGGAATGATCAAGAAAACCAATACATAAAGGATAACTTCATAAGCATAATGAATGCTTATTTAAGTAAAACCAGAAAGCTAAACCATGTGCCAAACAATGTTTGGAGCTATCCTGAAAATTCAGATTCGCCACTCATTACCATTCGTCCTTACACACCTGAAAATAGAGTAATTGCTGAATACGATTTGAGAGAGAAAATTTACAATTTACTCTTCACCATTCCTCCATCTTTTATTAAACCTTCAGGATTGAATCAGGTTAGAATTACTTCTCAAGGTGTAACAAACATTCTCACAAAAAAAATGGGGGATGTTTTAATTAAGAGGATTGAGGAAAAAAGGAAAGCAAGACGAGACTCAAAATTTAGCCATAGACTTTATCTTTTTGAGAATGAAAACTATCCTGGTATTCATCGAGCCTTGGTTTCGTATGAGCAATTTACAGATGTGCTAAGAGCAAAAGTCCAAACTTATATAAACTCGAAAAAAACAAACGATATAATTGGACTGATTTTTAAGGATTCAGACGTTGGCGAAATTCCAAAAGTGCATGTTGAATTCTTCTGCAGAGAAGAGTTGAATAGTTATAAATCAATCATGAGTCAAATGGTTTGGGATGCTTATCGGATTCCTGTTACTTAGTCGATCCTTAAGAACGATTTAACGCTTTAGTTATCAACAATTTAAGATTGATAAATGGGTGATTTTAGCGCTTGGAATATGCAAGTAAATGCTTATTTTTGGTAATAAAGCTTGCAGAAAAAT
>JAFADQ010000018.1 GCA_023424725.1 Bacteroidota bacterium | reverse complement strand
CCAGAACAGCCATAACCAATACCCGCAAAACAGAGATTATTACAACCCTGGCAGGTATGAAAACCGCTCGTGGTTTGGCAACGATGAAGCGGAGTATTGGAGGAGAAATGATGAGCAAAACCGTTATAATTATGATAACGGAAATTATTACCGGCAGCACGAATATTATGGTGGCTCCAACCCATCTGGCAATTATAGCTCTGCCTACGACAGAAACTATGGCACTAGTTCCGGAGCTCATTTAGATGAAGATTATTTTAGACAATCCCGCTCCGGCGAATACGACCCATTGCGCAGCATTTATGGTGGGCCAGGCAACTCTATGCAAGGATATGGCCACGAAAGCCGCCGCGACTTTACCACGGGTAACGATTATAATTCCGGCAGATCTGATTACCATTATAACAACCAGCAAAACAACCGTAATTGGGCTGAAAAAACCGGCGATGAAGTACGCTCGTGGTTTGGCGACGACGAAGCCGGGCGCCGCAGAAACAGGGACGAAATACGCGATAACCGCGATGACTGGAGCCGCGACAAATCCTGGCACAACCGTGAAAGAGGCTTTAGCCGCTGGTAAAATTGTATAGTTGATAAAAGCCGCATTTTATACTGTTAAAGTATGAAATGTGGCTTTTTCGTTTCAGTCGTGTTTTAAATTACCAATTTAATTTTAGCGTTAATAGAACAAAGAAAGAAGCGCTTATAATACCTCAACCCCACAAAAAAAGCCCCGCAACCTGCGGGGCTCATATTTTATCTCATCTCAGCAGAAATCAGGCGCCTATAAACCGGTACATCATAACAGCCAGAGGCGGTATTTTTACATCTACCGAAAATTCGCGGCCGTGGTAAACTCCTTCTGTAGAAATGAGTGTTTGCTCTACCGGGAAGCCGGAACCGCCAAATCGGGTTTCGTCGGAGTTGAAAATAAGCTGCCATGGCCCTGAATTTGGCACTCCCAGCCTGTAGTGGTGGTGCACGGAGGGAGTAAAGTTACAAACTACAAGCACTGCTTCGCGGTCGTGGTCGCCTCTGCGTAGGAAGCTGATAACGGAGTTGTGGGCATCGTTGTAGTCTATCCATTCAAAACCCCGCGGCTCGAAATCGTTTACGTAGAGCGCTGGCTCGTTGCGGTACACCTGGTTAAGTTCGCGCACGAGCTGCTGCACCGCGGCGTGGGGCTCGTAATGCAACAGGTGCCAGCAGAGGCTGCTGTCGTGATTCCACTCGCGGTCCTGGGCAAGTTCGGCGCCCATAAACAAAAGCTTCTTGCCGGGGTGCGCGTACATGTAAGTATACAGCAGCCGCAGGTTTGCGAAGCGCTGCCACTCGTCGCCGGGCATTTTGCGTATTAAAGAACCTTTGCCGTGCACCACTTCGTCGTGCGAAAGCGGCAGCATAAAGCGCTCGGAGAAAGCGTAAATAATGCTGAAGGTGATTTCGCCCTGGTGGTGCTGACGGTAAATCGGGTCGCGGGCAAAGTACGTGAGCGTGTCGTGCATCCAGCCCATCATCCACTTCTGGTCGAAGCCGAGGCCGCCCTGCTCTACAGGTCCGGTTACGGCAGGCCATGCTGTCGATTCTTCGGCTATTGTTTTTACGTCGGGGAATTGCTCGCGCACCGCCTGGTTAAAATCTTTCAGGAAAGATATCGCCTCCAGATTTTCACGGCCTCCGTGCTCGTTTGGTATCCATTCGTCGTGCTTGCGGCTGTAATCCAGGTAAAGCATTGAGGCTACGGCATCTACCCGCAACCCATCAACATGGTATTTATCGAGCCAGAAAAGGGCGTTGCTGATCAGGAAAGAGCGCACCTCGTTCCGGCCGTAGTTAAAGATGTAGCTGTTCCAGTCGGGGTGAAAACCTTTGCGCGGGTCGGCGTGCTCGTACAAATGCGTGCCATCTAAATACACCAAACCGTGCTCGTCGGAAGGGAAATGAGATGGCACCCAATCCAGAATTACGCCAATGCCGTGCTGGTGCAGCGTATCTATTAGATACATTAAATCGTGCGGCGACCCGAACTGGCTGGCAACGGCAAAATACCCTGTTATTTGGTAACCCCACGAACCATTAAACGGATGGTACATAATGGGCAGCAACTCGAGGTGCGTAAAGCCCATGTCTTTTAAATACTGCGGCAGCTCCCCGGCAAGTTCGCGGTAGGTGAGGGGCCGGTTGTGGTCTTCGGGTTTGCGGCGCCACGAGCCCAGGTGCATTTCGTATACCGAATAAGGTTGCGGCTGCTGCGCTTTTTGCCGGCGTTCCTGCATCCAGTTTTCGTCCTGCCAATGATGCTCCAGGTTGCACACAACCGAGGCGGTTTGCGGCGGCGATTCGCGGGCAAAAGAAAACGGATCGGACTTCTCTACATGGTACATGTTGTACCGCGACCGGATATGGTACTTGTAGAGCATACCGGGCTGCACACCGGGCACGAAACCTTCCCAAATCCCTGATTCGTCTTCGCGAACTTTTAGTTGGTGGCTTTCGCGGTTCCAGCCGTTAAAATCGCCCATTACCGTTACTGTTTCGGCATTGGGCGCCCAAACAGCAAAGAAGGTTCCGCGGTGGCCATGGTGCTCTGCCTGGTGCGACCCCAGTTTTTTGTACAGCGAAAAATGCTTGCCTTCTTTAAACAGGTAAATATCGAAATCGGTAAGCAAACTGAAGTCGTGGTACACAGCCAATCCTTCTATCACCTGCACATCGGCAGTAGAGTTATTTTGAGGCTGAGAAGAAGATCCGGTTCCGGTAAAATCTTGTCCGCTGCTGCCTGCTAATCCGGGCTCCGCAGCCTTGCGTTTTCTGCCGGTTTTGGCTTTGCTTTCTGATGATGATGTAGCTGTGGATTTTTCCTTTGTAGAGGCCTTCTTTTTGCCCCGTCCGGGTTTTACGGTTACGCCATGGCCTTCGGCAGATGCGGTAACATGCGCGGTTTGCCCGGCCTCTAAACCAGATTTGGCTGCGATGCCCTTTTTTTTGCTGCCCGCAGCGTTGGTGCTAGGTTTTTTACTTTTGCCAATGGTTGCTGCCGAAGCCTCAGCGCCTGAGTTTTGGGTTGTGGCGGCGGCTTTTTTGCCCCTCGCAGACTTAGACGCTGCCGGAGTGTTTGTCTGGGTTCCGGTTTCTTTGTTCTCGGTCTTCTTTGGTTCTTTCTTAGCCATAGCTCTCCTTGCTCATGATAGATTTAATGCCTCTTAGCGGGATTAATACCCAATCGGGGCGGTTGTTTAATTCGTAACCCAGCTCATACACTGCTTTTTCGAGCAGAAATGTTTGCATCAGCACTTCAAAATCTTCTTCGCTTTGCGGCACCACACCTGTTCCCATGGTTTTAGAAAGGTAGCGCTGCATAAAGAAGCCGCTTACGTAATGGTACCATTGCTCCGCGATATTTTCCAGGTATTTCTGGTCTGCCTGCCGCACCGAATCTTGCTGGAAAAGTGCGTTGTATGCCGCGTAATGGAACGACCGCAACATGCCCGCCACATCGCGCAGGCCAGATCTTTTCAGTCTCCGCTCGCTAAACGACCGTGCCGGTTCTCCTTCAAAATCGATAATAAAAAAGTCTTTTCCGGTGAAGAGCACCTGCCCGAGGTGGTAATCGCCGTGGGTACGTATTTTAAGCGTGTCTATTTTTCTGGCGAAGATTTTCCGGAACCTCTCCAAAACCGCGTCTCGCATTTGCAGCACTTCTTCCGCCTCGGGCCGCACATGGCCGGGCAGCTTGTTTAGGTGGCGTTTAAGGCTGTCGAAATTGCTGCGCACCAGCGAGGTGAGCGACGAAAACAACGAACGTTGGTAGTGTAACGAGTACTCTTCCGGTTCAAAATCTTTATCGTCTGTTGCCGAAACCAGCGCCAGGTGCATCTCGGCGGTGCGGATTCCCAGCAGCTCAATCCGTTCTATATAAGCGCCGCCAAACTGCTCCTGCACATCTTTTGGCACCTGCTCGAAAGCAAGCGGACGGGATAATGTTCCGGCCGGTTTGCCCAACTTCGGGTGTTCGGTTTCGGTTTGCACCCGCTCGAAAAAGCGCTTCAGCGAATCTTCCATGTAAATCCAGGCATCGCCCTGGCTGGGTACAAATTCCTGCAGCATCATCACAACCATTGGTGGCGAGCCTTGCTGGCGTTGCTCTATGGCGCCCAGAAAGCGTGGCGTATTCGCGAATCCGGCGCGCCCGGTTAGCATCTGCGTAACCTCCACATCGGGGTTTACGGAGCGGTCTAGTTTGCGGTAAGCCTTCAGGAAAAAGCTGTTGCCGTACACAATAGAGGTGTTGCTTTGCTCGGCGCTCAATATTCTGGATGCCAGGCTGTTGCCCGCTTTTTTAACCTCTGCAGCTACTTGTTTATGGCTGTTGCCAATCAGTTCGCCTTGCTCATGCGTTACGCTTTTGCCTTTTGCCATCAGGGTTAGTAATTCCTGACGGAAATTTTCGCTATAAAGTGCATCATACAAAATGCCTTCATTGCCATCAATTGTCGCGCGGGCAATTATACTGTTCGGTTGCTGCTGGCGGAGCTCTTTCTCTTCATCTCCTGCAGCAAAAGCCATCGGCAATTGGTACAGCTCAGGCAGCCCCTCGTTGTAATTTACTTCTATAAACAACATGGCGGCTCCAGCGGTTTTTCCTATCGGGAACGGAATGCTGTTTACCACCTGCATTTGTTGTATGGTGCGCGCTTTGCCGCCAAACCAACGGCGCCTGGTTATGTAAGAAGGAAGAATTTTTGCCTCTAAAGCCCGCAAATTGTCTGCTGTTAGCGCATGGCGCAGGTTATTTAACTCAATGCCTGGGCCCATCTGGTCTTTCTCCTGATCTGCCGCGGCTTCTTGTTTCTGGATTTCCATCCAGTAATAGCCATGTCCGGAAAGGGTGATAAGGTAACAATCGTCTTTAATGGCGGGGAATTTATTTCTGCTGAACACCTCTACCGGCACCGAGCCTGCAAAGTCTGCCAGGTCTAACTCTACCGCCTCCGGGAAGCGCGATAAATTGGCTACTACCAATATGGTTTCGTTCTCGTACTCGCGCAAAAATGCCAGCACTTTAGAGTTATCCGGCGATAAAAATTTAATGGTGCCGCGGCCAAACGCTTTGTAGCGTTTGCGCATGTTTATGGTGCGGCGCATCCACCACAAAAGCGAGTTGTTGTTGTGGTTCTGCGTGTCTACATTAACCGACTCGTATTTGTACTCCGGATCGATGATTAATGGCAGGTATAATTTCTGTGGATTAGCCGCCGAGAAACCCGCATTGCGGTCGTCGTTCCACTGCATGGGCGTGCGCACTCCGTCGCGGTCGCCGAGATAAAAATTATCGCCCATCCCGATCTCGTCGCCATAATATACTACCGGCGTTCCGCGCATAGAGAAGAGCAGAACGTTCATGAGTTCTATCTTCCGGCGGTCGTTGTTAAGCAGCGGCGCCAAACGGTGACGAATGCCCACGTTAATGCGCGCCATCGGATCTTTGGTGTACACTTTATACATGTAGTCGCGTTCTTCGTCGGTTACCATTTCCAGGGTAAGCTCGTCGTGGTTGCGCAGGAACATGGCCCACTGGCAGGTTTCCGGAATTTCTGGCGTCTGACTGATGATGTCGATGATCGGGTAGCGGTCTTCCATCTTCAGCGACATGAACAAACGCGGCATTATCGGGAAGTGGTAATTCATGTGGCAGGCATCGCCGTTTCCAAAATATTCTGCCGAATCTTCGGGCCACATATTCGCTTCTGCCAGCAGTAATTTGCCGGTGTATTTCTGGTCTACATGCGCGCGTAGTTTTTTCAGGAAAGCATACGTTTCGGGCAGGTTTTCGCAGTTGGTTCCTTCGCGCTCGAACAGGTACGGTACGGCATCCAGACGGAAGCCGTCTACACCCATATCGAGCCAGTAATCAAGCATCTTAAACACCTCTTTCTGCACCTCCGGGTTATCGTAATTAAGGTCTGGCTGATGAGAGAAAAAGCGGTGCCAGAAATATTGCCCGGCCACGGGGTCCCAGGTCCAGTTGCTCGGTTCTGTATCGGTAAAAATAATGCGAACACCTTTGTATTTATTCGGGTCGTCGGACCACACATAAAAATCCCTTTCTTTAGATCCTTTAGGTGCTTTCCGGGCCCGCTGAAACCACGGGTGCTGATCGGAAGTGTGGTTAATCACCAGCTCCGTAATAACTTTAAGTCCACGGCGGTGCGCTTCTTTCACAAACAACTTAAAATCCTGCATATTGCCGTACTGCGGATTCACGCTGTAATAATCGGCAATGTCGTATCCATCGTCGCGGAGCGGAGACGGGTAGAAGGGAAGCAGCCAGATGGCGGTTACGCCCAGGTCCTGCAGGTAATCGAGCTTTTGCATAAGGCCCTTAAAATCGCCCATGCCATCGCCGTTGCTGTCTTTAAAAGCCTTAATGTGCAGCTCGTAAATAATGGCGTCTTTGTACCAGTGTATGTTGTCGTCTATTTTGTTTTTGTCGCTTGCCATAGGTGTTGCTTATGGTGTTATAGTGTGTGTTTTTTTTGTTGATTGCTGGCTTTTTTGTTTTGTTTTTGGTTGTATTAGCAGGGTTTTTGGTGCCTGCAGGTATTGCCTGAAACGCAGATTAATCTGATTTTCCGGATTGCGCAGATTACCGGTGCCTGTTTTGGTTTCTGGTGCATAAGTTTTTGGCCTTTGCAGGTTTAATTTGATAATTAAAAAGTAGCAATGGTTACGCCGCAGCGCCACTCACAAAAGAACCTGTCATTGCGAGCGGTGGCGAAGCAATCTGGTGAGGAGAGAGGCGATTAATTAAGATTTCCATTTTTTAATCTGTTTAGGTTTTATTCTTCTTCATTTTCTGCAATCAATCACAAAACATGTAATTGATTGCAGTTCAGGTTAAACAGCATCCATTGGTTCTTTCGCTAATCACCAGATTGCTTCGCTACCGCTCGCAATGACAATTAAATTTGGAACAGTATTGCTGCGATTGACAATTTAATTTGGAACAGTATTGCTTCAATTGGCAATTTAATTTGGAACAGTATTGCTGCGATCTACCGTTGTTTCGGCAGCTTTAACTGTGGTTTATATTTCAAATTAACTTACCCTGCAACGGCCAATTTTTTGCACGTTACAGCCTAAAAACCTGGCCATCGGTAATCTGTTTAATGTGCCGTTTAATCATGCTCTGCTGCAAGCCACGAATCATCCGGAATTGTACTGCCGGCCGCTTCCGGAATACCTTCTATCCGGAACACGTGCACCGGCATGTCGTGCGGCCGCAGCTCTACGAAATTCCATTCTTCTTTCCATGAATATTGCCGGTTCGTTATCAGGTCGTAGACTTCGTAACTCTGCTGGCCTTCCATTTTCAGGCTTGCCAGCGGCACCTTTACCCAGCCAGCTTGCGTGTTGTGCGGATCGAGGTTAACAACTACTAAAATCCGGTTGCTGAAATCGTCGCTCCACTTGGCATAGCACACTATTTGTGAATTGTCTGAATCGGCAAACGCAATGTTCCAGGTGGTTTGCAGCGCCGGGTTTACTTTGCGTATTTTGTTTATGCTGGTTATCACTTCCCTTATTTTGGTAAGCTTGCCCCAGTCCCAGTGCTTTACCTCGTATTTCTCCGAATCCAGGTATTCTTCTTTACCCGGAACCGGCGTGGCTATCCCGAACTCATACACAGGCCCGTACAAACCGTAATTAGACGATAAAGTTGCCGCCATTACCACTCTGGTTATATGCGCCGCTTCGCCGCCGGTTTGCAAAATGGGCGGATTAATATCAGGCGTGTTCGGCCAGAAGTTCGGACGAAAATACTCGCGCATATCTGTTTGCGTAAGCTCGTACATATATTCCCGCAGCTCTTCTGCCGTGTTGCGCCAG
>JAFADQ010000371.1 GCA_023424725.1 Bacteroidota bacterium | reverse complement strand
AATTTGGACATGGTACCAGAGTTGCCGGTATAGTAGGCGCTAAAAATAATGGCTACGGTGTAGTTGGTATTGCTGCCGGTGCTCCGTTGGTATCGCTTCGTATTGCGGGCGCCGATGGCAATGCCCTTACTTCTTCTATGATTTATGCGCTAAACCATGCAGCTGAACATGCTCAGCCAGGCGATGTAGTTAATATTAGCTACGGTGGTATTTATACTTCTACCGCTCTTGAAGATGCAGTAAAAGCGGTGGCAGATTTAGGCATTTACGTAACGCTTGCTGCCGGAAACAATAATATGGATGTAGCTTATTTTAGCCCGGCTAAAATAAATTACAACAATGTTTTCACCGTTTCGGGTATGCGGCCAGACGGCACGTTTATGGGAGTTTCTAACTGGGGAGCCGGCGTAGATTTTTGCGCACCCGGAACAGCGCTTACTTCTACCAAACCAAACAGCGAGTACGCTACCTCTATCGGAGGAACTTCTTACTCTACGCCACACATTACCGGTTTGCTTTTAATAAGAGGCGGAAACAATATCCCTATTCAGGGTTATGTTTCCGGCGATCCGGACGGCAATCCAGACCCGATTCCACATTTATAATAATGCAGGTTATAAAAAAAGAGGCTACTCCGATAAGGGCAGCCTCTTTTTTTATAGTATATAAGTATCTGGACATATTTACTTTAACTAAAATACTAAAGTCTGCCCACGTTAGTGTCCTCACTAACGTGCGTTGAAAGGGTCAGTGACGACACTGACGCTGGCAACGGTTAGTTTAATATAAATGTGTTCATAAACTTATCTCAATTAGCTTAGCTGCGACAGGCAAAAAACAGTGCGTTACAGAGCAAATACGCCATGTAAGGCCCAAAAAAGCATAAAAATAACGCCTTATTCTGCACCTTATTTATGGCAGCTTTACACCTTATATAATAGAGTTAGGCTGTAATGGCCATAATTCTGGCCGCTGCAGGGCAATAAAAAAGGCGCCTTTCAGGCACTATTACTTAATAATAGCCCGAAAAACGCTTTTTAACCTTTATTCTGCCTGTTTTTGGCAGATAATATGATATTACTGTTCAGGAAATGAACTAAAGCACCTGCTTAATGGGTTATATACGTAAGACTGCAAGAAAAAGTTATCTGATCCCTCAGCATCCTTTTTCCAGATTATAAAGAACTTACGACTGGAACCCGTTTGCACTTTATACGGAAAAAACAACATTCAGGTTGCCCTATCAGCTAACAACATCTAAGTAGTCTTCATAACTAACGACACTTAACCGTAAAAATATGAAGACATCAAAAATCAAATTCCTGCCCGCAATTTTAGCCGCTTCTGCACTTGCTCTTACTTCGTGCGAGAACAACGAGCTGGAGAACATGCAACAAGAAGCAGAAATGACCGAGAGTCTTTCTCAGGATATTAATCCAACTGCTGCTGCTACCGATGGAAACTACATCGTAGTTTTTAAAGAAGGCGCTAACGAAAGCGAAGCCTCAAGCAAGAAAATGCTGAAAAGCCGTGCCATTACCGAAATGAAAAGTTTTGATGGCGTATTGAAAGGCTTTGCCACAAAATTATCTGCCGATGAGGCAGCCGAGCTTAAGAACGACAGCCGTGTGGCTTTTGTAGAGCAGGATCAGGAAGTATTCGTATCTGGTTCGCTGGAAGGCGCTACCATCTCTGAAGCTTCTTCTACTCAGGTTGTATCGTGGGGAACCACCACCATTGGTACCGGAAACGGCGCGGCCACTAACCGTACTGCCTGGATTATCGATACGGGTATACAGCTAAACCACCCCGACCTTAACGTAGACGTAGCCCGTAGCCGTTCGTTTGTAACTGGTACTACCAGCCCTGCCGATGCTACAGGTCACGGAACGCAGGTTGCCGGTATTATCGCAGCAAAAAATAACAGCATTGGTACTGTTGGTGTAGCTGCAGGTGCAAAAGTAGTTTCTCTGCGTGTAATTGGCGCTTCGGGTTCTGGTACTGTATCGGCTGTAATTGCCGCCCTTAACCACGTAGCTCAGAATGGCCGCCCCGGAGATGTGGTAAACCTTAGCCTTGGCTCTAACCCATCGCTTGCGCTTGACTATACGGTACAGGCGGTTGCCAACAAAGGTATTTATGTAACCATAGCCGCGGGTAACTCTAACGCTAACGCTGCCAACTACTCTCCTGCCCGTGTAAACCACACGAATGTGTTTACAATATCTGGCATGCGCGCCGATAAAACCTTCATGGGAATCTCTAACTGGGGTACACCTGTAGATTTTTGCGCACCAGGAACTGGTCTTAAGTCTACCAGTATCGGAAGTACTTATAAGAGCGTAGGTGGTACGTCTATGGCTGCCCCGCACGTTGCAGGTATCTTGTTACTGAAAGGTAGAAACATCATGAACCAGGGTACTGTTCTTAACGACCCGGATGGTGTTGCCGATAAAATCGCGAAGCTGTAATCAGCTTATAAAACTAAAAAAAGCAAGCCCGGTCTGGTTCAGACCGGGCTTGCTTTTTTTTTGGGTTGTAACGCATAGAAAATTGGCCGCCGCAGGTAACTTCTTTACAAGTAAGTAAACTAAAAGGCTATTTCTTCGTTTAATAATATAGAGAGATTGTATTTCCTTATAAAAGCACAAATTAAATGCAATAGCCCCCTCCTCCAAACCAAACCGCCAGCTACCATGAATACCTTCAGAATAAAAGCACCTCATCATATCAGATTTTTACCGGCTATTGTAGCTGCTTCGGCACTTACCTTAACCTCGTGCGGCACTGAAAGTATTTCCGAGGTTAAACCAGAAAACACCCACCATACTAATTCTGATAAAACCTTAACGCCTAATGGTGTAAAAGCGCTGGCCGGAAACTATATTATTCAATTAAAAAACAAAGACGTAAGTCAAAAAGAGCTCCAAAATACTGCCCTGGACATTCTTCAGAAAGCAGGCAATAGCAATAAGCAAATTAGTTTTGGAATTCAGAGCTTTTCTGCTGAACTCTCTGCTTCAGAAGCCGAAAAAATAAAAAACGATCCGCGGGTTGCTATAATAGAACAAGACCAGTTGCTAACCATGCATAGCGCTTCCGAAAACAGCAACCCTTCAACTCTTTCCGAAGTCCAGACAACCTCCTGGGGAGTAAGCCGGATTGGTTTTGCAGACGCCACTGCCAGCAACCGCACCGCCTGGATAATAGATAGTGGTATTCAGTTAGACCATCCGGATCTTAATGTTGATGTTGGCAGAAGCAAATCGTTTCTGAAAACATCTACAAGCCCCAACGATGTTTTTGGCCATGGCACGCAGGTAGCCGGCATCTTGGCTGCGAAAGACAATGATCTGGGTGTTATTGGCGTGGCCGCCGGCGCACAAGTGGTGTCTTTGCGGGTGATGGACGAGAAAGGAATTGGCAGCGTATCGGCTGTAATTTCTGCGCTTAAGCATGTATCGGAACATGGCAAACCCGGCGATGTGGTAAACCTGAGCCTTGGCTCCAGCCCATCGGTTACGCTTGATAACGCCGCCATAGAAGTAGCCAAAAAAGGAATTTTTGTAGTGATAGCCGCCGGAAATATTGCCGATAACGCAGCCAATTATTCTCCTGCAAGGGTAAACCACCCTAATATTTTTACGGTATCGGCCATGCGGCCCGACAATACTTTTTACATGGGCATCTCTAACTGGGGTACTCCAGTAGATTATTGCGCTCCCGGATCTGGCCTTACTTCTACCCGCATGAACAGCTCGTATGGTAACGCTGCCGGAACCTCTATGGCGGCGCCGCATGTGGCCGGAATACTACTTCTTAAAGGCCGCGACTTTCAGACACAAGGCGTGGTAGATAACGACCCGGACAACGAGCCAGATCCGATTCCGAAGCTGTAAAGGCCAAAAACAAGGCTATTTCAACCTAAAAAATTAAAATAAAACCCCTGCAATTTTGTGCAGGGGTTTTATTTTTTGGGTGCTTGGCTTTTACTAAAACTTCTAACAGCTTCCAGAATTTTAGTCGCAGGCAGCCATCTTTTTGGCCTTTGCAGGTCTGTTTATTTAATGTTATTGTTTTATTATTTTAATTACCTGCTTTCCTTCTTCAGATAAAATCTGTAGCAAATAAAGGCCGGTTGGCAAGTGCTGTAATGTTACCATATCGTTGCTGGTAGTTACGGTTTTCTCTGACATTACGCGGCCCAGCATGTCTGTAATAATCAATTTAGCCCCTGACGCAGGCATTTCTGATATGTACAGCTCGTTTGTAAACGGATTTGGAAATGCTTTTACAGATAATGAAACATCCGTATCATCAACTCCGGTTACTCCAAGGCTGGTATCGTGAAAAACGCCGCCTAATTGGTTTAATATCCACTGGTTTGGGTCTACCTGTATACCGGTAACTGTTGAGGCTACAGATTGCAAATACATGTTAACCGGCTGATCGAGCATTACTCTAATCGTGGTATCGCCGTTGGCAAACAGAAGTTTTAATTCTAAAGGTGTTTTAAAAACCGGAGTTACCGATGGCATAGAGGCTCCCTGGTTGGCTTGCAAATGCAGCGTATCGCCCAGCTGGTTCCAGCGAAGGGTTATGGCCGGATACCCCTGACCGTAAAACCACTGGTTAAAGAAATCGGTGAAAGATCTGCCGGTCATTACCTCGAAAAGGTTTTTCAGATCGCTGGTGCGCGCAGTGCTATCGCCAAACTGCGTTTGGTATTGGCGAAGAATCTGGAAAAACAGCGAGTCGTTATTTACCTCAAACCGCAGCATGTGCACCAGGGCAGCCCCTTTATCGTAACTTAGCCGTGAATTAAATATCCGGGTAACGTTTGTAGAATCTGCCACATAAACAGAACCACCCAACTGCGACATAACCGACCCGTGTACGCTATTCATCCAGTTGCGCGCTGTTACAGGAGATTTTAAATGGTACAAGGCCAGGTACTCGCTATAAGATGCGAAGCCTTCGTTAAGCCAAATGTCGCTCCAACTGGCGCAGGTTACATTATCGCCAAACCATTGGTGGCCAAGCTCGTGGGCGGTAAGGGTAAACTCAAAAAAGCCCTGGGTAGTCATGGTTTGGTGCTCCATACCGCCGCTAAAGGGCGCCATAGAGTGTCCGTATTTTTCTGTATGAAACGGGTACAAGCCAAATTCTTCAGAAAAATACTCCAGCATAGGCGCAGTATCGTCTATATCGGCTTTAAAATTTGGCAAGGTGCCCGGATTGCTGTAGATATAATTCTGGATCATTACCGAATCGGTACTTCCGGCCGGATGCGCGTAAATGGTGTACTCTATATAATCCGAAACCGCCACAGATATAAGGTAGTAGGCGATTGGGTAAGACGATTTCCACTCGTAGCGAACTTTGTTATTCGGCAAGGGCACCTGCGCGGTAAGCAAGCCGTTAGAGCCTACTTTATTCTCGTTGCTGGTGGTAACAAAAACATGCACAGAGTCTGCTTTGTCTGTTAAAATTTGTTTGCAGGGCCACCATTCGTAAGCGGCAAAAGGCTGGCTCAGGCTCCAGGTTACTTGCCTGTTCCACGATGGCGACGAGCCGGTGCTTAACCCATTGCCTATAGCGGCAGAGGCTCCGCTGGGCGCAGTGCCGTGATAATAAATAATAGCCGAAACCGGAGCGCCGGCAGGTAAAGCGTTGGGCAATACTACATTCGCGTCGCCGCCTGTACGCTGCGCGTTGGCAAGCTGGCCATTAACCCTGATAGAATCTATAGTAAGGTTTGGGTGAAGCTCGAAAGCAAACGTATCGAAATCGGCTTGAGTGGTGGTGGCGTTAATGGTTACGCCGCCGGCAACGTAAATAGAATTTCGCTCTAACGAGACATCTAACTTGTAAAAATTTACGTCATACTGATGCATGCGCTGCTGATGCGCAACCGACGAAAGCGTTTGAAGCTGCTGGCGCTGCAACCGCGATTCGGAGCATTTGTGATTTTGTGCATCTGCCTGTGTAGCAGATAAAATGGCTATAGCCAAAGGCGCAATTAATTTAGAAATTGTTGTCCGGAACATGAAAATGAGTTGAGAAACATATTGTAAACTCAAAAATAGCAGTAATAATTACAACTAACTAAAGCCGGAATGTTTCGGAAGCAAGTTATATTTGGTAAATAATCAGAGCCGGGGCAACATTACGGCCTCATTTAGTTGTCTGGTTATATAATAATGACTTTACCTGGTTTGCCTGTCATTCTGGCAAGCATTTATATTTATCGCGAAAATCGTTAGCCTCTGCTATATGAAAAAAATATATTTACTAATTATACTGGTTTGCCTTCCTCTATTGCCGGTTTTTGCCACTCACATTGTTGGAGGCGAATTTGAGCTGAAAAATATTGGCGAGTACCGATACCGGCTTACGCTGAATTTGTATTTTGATAATACTGGAAGCCCAGGTGCAAAAGACGGATCTGTAACGGTAGATATGTTCAGAAAGTCTGACGACTTTGCGCTCGACAGGTTTACATTGCTCTTAAAAAACGAATCTTTAGTAGAATACACCAATCCAGATTGCGCTGTTGGCCAGCTTTCTACTAATAAAATTGTATACTGGGAAGAGTTCGAGCTTCATCCGGAAGTATATAACGACCCTGGTGGGTATTATGTGGTTTGGGAAAGATGCTGCCGGAATAACGGAATCAATAATATTATAGATCCGGGAGGAACAGGGCAAACTTTTTATCTTGAGTTCCCTCCTATTTCTGTAAACAGCCAACCATTTGTTAACAGCTCGCCTATTTTGTTTCCGCCATTAAGCGATTATGCCTGCATAAACGAGACTTTTTATTTCGATTTTGCCGGAACCGATTCAGATGGCGATTCGCTGGTGTATTCTATGGTTAATCCACTGCGCGGTTATTCTCATGGCATGGATCCTATACCTACAAATTCGCCTGGTCCTTACCCGCTTGTTACATGGGCACCGGGGTTTAGCGCTACCACGCAAATAACCGGTCCTGAACCCATAAATATAAACCCTGTAACAGGCCTTTTGCGGGTTATTCCAGACCAACTGGGGCTTTTTGTTTTCGCTATTAAATGCGACGAATACCGGAATGGAATAAAAATTGGCGAGGTTCGCCGCGATTTTCAGTTGCTTGTATTAAACTGCCCTACCAACGAAAAACCGGCGATAGTTGCAGAACATGCCATAACTCCCGGAGTTACTTACCAGCCGGGGCAGGTGCTGCAAATAGAAGAAGGAAGCAGCCGCTGCCTTAACCTTACCATGACCGATCTGGACCCGAACGAGTGGCTTACAGTGGTAGCAGTGCCGGTTAACTTTACTCCGCCCGCGGGTTTTACGCTTAACGCAACCGGACTAATTAACGATATCCCCGGAAACGACGCCATGGAGCTGCAGTTTTGCATGCCCCGCTGCCTGCCGGAAAGAAGCACGCCTTATTTGCTCGATTTAATTGTAAAAGACGATGGTTGCAGCGTGCCGAAACAAGACACCATTCGTATTTCTTTTAATTATAACC
>JAFADQ010000345.1 GCA_023424725.1 Bacteroidota bacterium | reverse complement strand
ATTCTACCTATATCACAACAGATTCTGTAATTCCGGCCGGCCAAAACATAAATAACCGGCCTGCACAGTAGGCGGTTACTTCTATGTTTTATAATCTGCCGCGCGGTAGCTTCCGGCTATTGCGCGGCAGATTATTTACAACTTCCGGAACACAAATTTCAGATACGCTTTTTCTTCTGAGGGCTCTTCTGTAAAACCGCATTTCTGAAGAATGGCGATAGAAGCCGCATTGTCTGGTTTGGTAAACGCTACCACTTTTTCTAAACCGAGTTGCGCTGTACCGAACCCGGAAATGGCCGCTACAGCCTGTTGCATAATGCCGCTTCCGCGAAAACCGGGGTGCATTACGTAACCAATTTCGCCGGTGTTGTTGGCAAAGCCGCGGTAAAAGCCACAGGTGCCTACAATTTTATTTGTTGTCTTTTCAGCAATTCCCCAGTTAATAGTATTGCCGCTTTGGTAATCGTTTTCTATTCTGGCGACTATGTTTTTGGCCTTTGCAGGTGTTAGCGCAGGTTTTCCGTCGTAAAATATTATCGGCAGAATATCCGGCAGATCATCGTCGGTTAGTTGCCGCAGCACATAACCTTGCAGTTGTATTTCTGGAAATTGAGCAAATGGCGGGCGTAGCATACTGGCGATAAAGGTAAATTGATTTTTATACAAACCTTGCAGCCTACAGTTGGTCTAAAGGCAGCTTGCCCTCGCTCGCGTCCCGCGAGTGTGAGCTTTAATCGGCCTCCGGCCTTTAATTTAATGTGCGGCAAGATGCCGCCCCATAACCCACACTCGCGGGACGCGAGCGAGGGCGTCTATCCAATCCTATCAGCGTCTTTTTTTCTGATCTGCATTCGTTTTCCTCATCAACTTAATCTCTAAAACTATTCCTGCCGTAACCGGTTTTAATCTTCTAACCGAAACAAAAACCTCAACCAATATAAAAATGACACAAGCAAAAGCATACGCCGCGCAATCGGCGGGCGCACCCCTGGCTCCCTGGACTTTCGAGCGCCGCGACGTTGGCCCGAACGATGTGCAAATAGAAATTCTGTTTTGCGGTGTTTGCCACTCCGACCTGCACCAGGCAAAAAACGAGTGGGGCGGCGCCATGTTCCCGCTCGTGCCCGGCCACGAAATTGTGGGCAAAGTAACCAAAACAGGCAGCAACGTAACCCGGTTTAAAGAAGGCGATTTTGCCGGCGTAGGCTGCCTGGTAGATAGTTGCCAGACCTGCGACTCGTGCGCCGAAAACCTGGAGCAATACTGCGAAAACGGCAGCGTGGGCACCTACAGCTCTGTGGATAAAGACGGCAGCATTACCAAAGGCGGCTACTCTAACCACATTGTAGTAACCGAGAAATTCGTGCTGAAAATTGCTGAAAACCAGGACCTTGCCCGTGTTGCTCCGCTCTTGTGCGCCGGCATTACCACTTATTCGCCATTGCGGCAGTGGCAGGTGGGCAAAGGCCATCGCGTAGCTGTTTTAGGCTTGGGCGGGTTGGGCCACATGGCCGTGAAACTGGCAGCCAGCATGGGCGCCGAAGTTACCGTGCTCAGCACATCGCCTAACAAAGAGCAGGACGCAAAAGACCTGGGCGCGCATAACTTCGTGATCACAAAAGACGAAGCCCAATTAGAAAGCGTACGCAACTATTTCGACTTTATTATCAACACTGTTTCGGCGCCGATAGACCAGAACATGTACCTGAGTTTGCTGCGCCGCGACGGCACCATGATATGGCTGGGCGTGCCACCCGAAGTGCCGCAGGTAGCGCCGTTTGTGCTAATTGGGAAGCGCCGCCGTGTGGCCGGATCGTTAATTGGCGGCATTGCCGAAACCCAGGAAATGCTGGACTACTGCGCCGAGCACAACATCTTATCCGACATCGAAATAATAAAAATGAGCGAGATAAACGAAGCCTACGAGCGCATGCTGAAAGGCGACGTGAAATATCGCTTTGTGATAGATATGAGCACTTTATAAGTAAGTTGTCCACAAAAGTAAAAGCCGGTTTCTGTTTTTCGGGAGCCGGTTTTTTGTGGGTTTAAGATTCTTAAAATTCGCTGTTATAATTTAATTAAAGTAAATTAGGTGCTGCTTTATTCTAAAAACCCGATGGCAACTCCTATTCTCATTATTCTTGGCTTACTCTGGATGGGGGCTGGCTATTTGTATCTGGGCAGGAGAAGGCAAACAAAGCACCGTGAGGAGCTAAAAAACCTTTGGGCAAAACCAAAAGAAAATCAGCATTTTAACTTCGGGCTTATCTCAGCTTATTTCGATTTAAAGAACAACAAAAACGAAAAGAACCGGCAATTAATTTCTGACAAAACCGCTGATGATTTGCATTTGCATGACCTTTTCAGGATAGTAGACAGAACTACTTCGCGGATAGGCCAGCAGTTTTTGTATTACAAGTTGCGGGCTATAAACCCTGACCAGCGTGCTTTGATGCAGTTTGATACTCTGGTAGAAAAATTTGCAGCCAATGCTGAGGAAAGGCTTAATGTGCAGCAATATTTAAGCGCCATTAAAAAGAACGACGCTTATTTTTTCCAGAGTTTATTGCAGCCCGGCCATGTGGATAAACCAAAATGGTACCCCTTGGTTTTCGGACTTACGGCAAGCGTGCTGGTACTGTTGTTTGGCGCCTTCACATTTCCATGGTTTCTTATTTTGTTGCTGCCGGTATTTATCTGCAACCTTGTTGTTCATCTCTGGAACAAACAAAATATCGGTACTTACACTACAGCGCTCAGCGAATTTGCCAAAGCGCACAAAGTTGCCAGGCAGTTAATGCGG
>JAFADQ010000262.1 GCA_023424725.1 Bacteroidota bacterium | reverse complement strand
TACCTTTATTTTATAGATAAATATCCGCAGAGCAAATATTTGCGTGGTGCAGAACAGATCTACGACCAGGCAATGGCCGAAGTACAAAAACTAAAATTGAGCTCGCATAATCAATAAAAAATCATGGCACAAATCCCTAATTCTATTATTACCCGCAACACGGCAGAGCTTGTAGGCGAAACACACAACGTGTACAAGTCTGTTGCGATAATTTCTAAGCGCGCCAACCAAATCTCACAGAAAATTAAAGAAGAACTGAACTCTAAACTTGCCGAGTTTGCCACTTCTGTAGATAATCTGGAAGAAGTGTTCGAGAACCGCGAGCAGATTGAAATATCGAAGCACTACGAGCGCCTTCCGAAGCCTACCATTTTGGCTACCGAAGAGTTTATAGAAGGCAAAGTATATTTCCGCGAGCCTGAAAAAGAAGAGCCTGCCGCTCCGCAGGTATAATTACTAACCCAGGGCGTTTTTTAGAAACCTGTTTTTTGATTTTTCAGGAAACAGGTTTTCTGGTTTATACCGGCACGGGCGCCCCAGTTTACGTATGCTTAAAAATAAAAAGATTTTATTGGGAGTTTGCGGCAGTATTGCCGCTTATAAAGCTGCCGTGCTAATACGGTTACTGGTGAAAGAGGGCGCGCAGGTACAGGTAGTAATGACCGATTCTGCCACCGCTTTTATTACTCCGCTCACGCTGGCTACCTTATCTAAAATGCCGGTTCATTGCCAGCTTTTCGATGCGCAAACCGGCCTCTGGACAAACCATGTAGAGTTGGGTTTGTGGGCCGATGCCTATATAATTGCCCCTTGCAGCGCCGGAACGCTGGCCAAAATGGCCACCGGTCTTTGCGATAACCTACTTACTACCACGTATTTGTCGGCGCGCTGCCCGGTGTTTGTTTGCCCGGCTATGGATTTGGATATGTACCGCCACCCGGCCACAGAAGCAAATTTGCAGAAAATTAAAAGCTACGGAAACCTGATTATAGATGCCGGATATGGCGAGCTGGCAAGCGGCCTTACCGGGCAGGGCCGTATGGCAGAGCCGGAAACGATTGTAGAAAAACTTCAACAATTTTTTACCGCCGATGCCCACGTTTAGCGGTAAAAAAGTGCTGATTACGGCCGGCCCAACCTACGAGCCGATAGACCCGGTGCGGTTTATTGGTAATCACTCTACCGGCAAAATGGGTTATGCTATTGCCGAAGAGTTTGCAAGCCGCGGCGCCGGGGTAATGCTGGTAAGCGGCCCTGTTAATTTGCCCGCTCCCGGCCCCGAAATTGGCCTCTGCAGGGTAACAACCGCCAGCCAGATGTACGAGGCCGTGCTGGAAAAATGTAAAGAAGCCGATATTATGGTTTTTGCCGCCGCCGTTGCCGATTACAGACCAATAAGTGCCGCAGAACAGAAAATAAAGAAAAACACAGACTCGCTAACTCTGGAGTTGGTAAAAAATGTGGATATAGCGGCTGAAATAGGCAAAATAAAACTTCCCGGCCAGTTTTCTGTAGGCTTTGCGTTAGAAACAGAAAACGAAGAAACAAATGCCCTGGCGAAGCTTTATAAGAAAAACTTCGATCTGATCGTTCTTAATTCGTTGCGCGACGAGGGTGCAGGTTTTGGCCACGATACAAATCAGATTCGTATATTAGATGCTTCGGGTTCTGTTAGTTTCGGGCTTAAATCTAAACAAGACGTTGCCCGCGACATTGTGAACACCATTTTAGATAAGATGTATGCGTAATATATTATTTTTATTGGCCGTATTGCTGCTGTTCGCGGGCCGGGTTTCTGCCCAGGAACTGCAGTGCAACGTGGTGGTTAACCTGGGGCCAAAAGTGCAGCTGCCCGACCGTACCATCATAAACGAGATGCAAAATTCTATCTTCCAGTTTATGAATACACGCCAATGGACAAACGATGTTTTCAGAATGGAAGAACGCATTAATTGCAACCTTTATATTACTATTACCGAGTTGCCGGCAATTGGCGTTTTTAGCGCAAGCGTACAGGTGCAAAGCAGCCGTCCGGTTTATGGCACCGGCTATTCTACTCCGGTATTTAGCTTTGTAGATCAGCAATGGGTATTCGAGTTTCAGCCCGGGCAGCCCATGCAGTTCAGCATAAACAACTTCTCCAGCAACCTTACCTCCATGCTGGCATATTATGCCTACACCATTATCGGGTTCGATTACGATACTTTTTCTGATAAAGGCGGCAGCGCATATTTTTCACTTGCACAATCTGTTGCCGCCTCGGCGCAGGGCGATAACCGCTACCCCGGTTGGGACCCAATGGACGATAAGCGCCGAAACCGCTACTGGCTGAACGATAATATCATGGACCCTCAGGTGCTTCCGCTGCGCGAAGGTATGTATACATACCACCGTCTCGCTCTCGATAATTTTGCCGCCAAGCCCGACGATGCGAGAGGGCAGGTGCTGGAAGTTTTAAAAGGCCTGAGAAGAATACAGCAGGCAAGGCCGAATATGGTGCTGCTTCGCTCGTTTTTCGATGCCA
>JAFADQ010000225.1 GCA_023424725.1 Bacteroidota bacterium | reverse complement strand
GAAGAGCGGTACCGCCGTTTGTTCCAGAGCAACCCCCACCCCATGTTTGTGTACGACAGGGTTTCGCTCCGTTTTCTGGAGGTAAACCAGGCCGCCCTGAAACATTACCAATACTCTGAAGAAGAGTTTTTGCAGATGAAGCGCACAGCCCTGTTTACTCCCGAAGGCGTAGATGTTTTTGAGAAAGTATTATACCACGCCAAAGGAAAAGAAAAATACAACCACAAAACCCGGCACGTTCGCAAAAACGGCGAGCTGTTAGATGTGCAGATAAATGCCTGCCTTTTTCAGCACGAAGACAACAATGGCGTGTTGGTAATTGCCCAGGATATAACCGAGCAAAAAAAGGCCGCGTTTGCGTTGCAGGAAAGCGAAGAACGTTACAAATCTTTATTTGAACAAAACCCCGAGCCCGTATTTTCTATAGACGGGCAGGGTAACATAAGCTCGGCAAACCACGCTTTTGCAAACCTGCTGCAAACCAATGTAGAAGATCTGTTAAACCGCTCTTATTTCGATTTTCTGGATCAGGAATGCCACGAAAACTGCCAATTGTTATTTACCAAAGTAATGGAGGGCACGGCGCAAACGTTTTACTCTGTTATCATCAACAAAAAAGGAAAAAGGGCCGTGGTGAACATGACCCTGATGCCGATAAAAGTAAACCGCGAAATTGTGGGCGCCTACTGCATTCTGAAAGACGAAACAGAAGTGCTGCGGATGAACCAGGAACTAAAAAAATCGCATCAGGAGCTGCGCGAGCTGGCATCGCACATACACCAGGCGCGCGAAGAAGAACGCAAACGCATTGCCCGCGAAGTGCACGACGAGCTGGGCCAGGTGCTTACCGCGCTTAAAATAGATATTTCGCTGCTAAACCGTAAATCGGCTTTGTTTCAGGAAGATCTGGCAACAGAATTTAATTCTACCTTAAACATAGCCGACGAAGCCCTGAAATCCGTAAAGCGGATTGTAACCGAACTGCGGCCAATTGGCTTAGACGAGCTGGGTTTGCTTAACGAAATAAAACTGTATGCGCAGCGTTACCAAACCCGGTACGGCACCAAAGTAACGGTAGAAGTACCCGAAAAAAAACTGCCTATAGACAGAGACAAAGCGATAGAGATTTTCAGAATAATTCAGGAATCGTTAACCAATGTTGCCAGGCACGCGCAGGCAACCGAGGTAATTGTACGGCTTACACACGACTCTGAAAGAATGATTGCTTCTGTAACCGATAATGGCGTAGGAATAACAAACAACGGGCAGAAAAAAGAGAAATCTTTTGGCCTGATTGGCATGCGCGAGCGGGCGCTGATGATTGGCGGCAGCCTTTCTATAACCGCCGCCGAGGTGCGGGGAACAAAAGTAAAACTGGTGCTGCCGTTGTGCAGTAATTAATGTAAAACAAACAGGCTCAGGTGGCTGATTATTGGCAAACTATCGGCCGGATAAATAACTAAATATATGTGGAAAATAGTAGTGGCAGATCACCATTCGGCGATACGAAATGGGTTAGGAAAAATATTATCAGACGAAACAACAATGCAGATAATAGCCGAAGCCCGCAGCTCGCGCGATTTGCTGAATAAGATCCGAAATACGAATCCGGATTTGGTTTTGCTCGATATTTCGTTGCCCGGCGAAACCGGAATTGAGCTTTTGGCGCGCATTAAAAATTATTACCCGCAGCTGCCGGTGCTGGTTATGAGCATGGAATCGGGGCCAGAGTACGAGCAAATGATACTACATGCCGGCGCGGCCGGCTTTATAAGGAAAGATAATTTAACCAACGAAGTTGCCCACGCCATAACCCGCACCATGAGCGGCAGCGTTTATACTACCAGCCCGGAAAGTACCTTGTTATAAAAACTCTCAACGCCAGTGGCATGCCGCCGTATAACGGTATCTGCTAAAGATACCATCATAAAAAACAGATAAACCATGAGTAAACAAATGGAAAAATCAGGCGACGATCAGTTATTAGATGCACAGGAACTTGCCCTTGCATTTGAGAATACCATGAGTGTTGTACAAGGCCACACCGAGGCAATTCCGGACCTGTTGCAAAACACCGGCAAAATATTACTTAAGCTAAGCAAACGGCTTTCTACCACGCAAATGGTGCTTTTGGTTGGCTCTTTAACCCTGGGCGCAGTATTTTTGGCAAAACGTGCCGAAGAAATGCTTGACGACGATAACTCAGACGAAAAATCGGCGGCAGATAAAAAACAAAAATCGTTGCCGGGCAACAACAGCAACAAATCATCAGAAAAATAACTACAGCCCGCAAGGCTATAGTATACGAAAAGCAGCAGGGGTAAGCCTTGCTGCTTTTTTGGTTTTAGTAAGGCTGGTTTACGCGCAAGGCAAATTACCCTGCAGGAGGCAAAAAAATGGCCGCTACAGGGTAAAATCTACTGCAGTTACTATTAACCTATTTATTTACTTTTTTTCTTTTTCTTTTTAGATGGAGTTGCCTGTGGCTGCTTTTCTGCCAATTTCTTTTCCTGCTCTTTTTTTACATTGTAGCGGTAAATCATCAGGGCTACTGTAGAGAGCATAAACAGCCAGTAATTGGCCTGCAAACCCTCTATTGTGGTGCGGTGCACGCCAATAATAAACGTAACCACGGCTGCGGTAAGCAACAAGGTTTGCTTTAAACTGTTCATTGCTGAATAGTGAATATACCCGATGGCTTAAGAATGCGATAGCTGGAGAAATCTTGTTTGGCGCGAAGCCCCTGCCCTGTTAAAATTTCGGTAGGTGTTTCTATCCGCACGAATTTATCAGTATATACTTCGCCTTTAGGCCGGTCCCAGTACA
>JAFADQ010000210.1 GCA_023424725.1 Bacteroidota bacterium | reverse complement strand
TTACGACACCCTAAAACCAGACCTGAAAATAACCGTAACCGGCCCCAGCAGCCGCAATATTACCATTGCCACTGCCTCTCCAGATTCGTATTATAATGCAATAGGCAATGCCAGCAACAAGCTAATGAGCATGGAAGATTTCGATCAGATAAAAATCTACGCGAATATTACATTGCTGATTCTGCTGGTAATTTTATTATTTATCTATTTCAAAAAGTAAACAATGGCAGGAAACAGCTATGGCCAATTATTTCGGATCACAACCTTCGGCGAATCGCATGGCCCTGCTATAGGCGTAATTATAGATGGCTGCCCTGCAGGGCTCAAAATTGATGGCACCACCATACAAAAAGAAGTAGACCGCCGCCGCCCCGGCCAATCTGCCATTACCACTCCCCGATCTGAAACCGACAGGGTAGAAATTCTTTCCGGTATTTTTGATGGCCGCACCACCGGAACGCCCATTTGCCTGCAGATAAGAAATAAAGACGCACGGCCACAAGATTATGCTAACCTGAAAGATACTTTCCGGCCATCGCACGCAGATTATACTTACGAAACAAAATATGGCCACCGCGACCATCGTGGCGGCGGCCGCAGTTCTGCCCGCGAAACAGCAGCCCGTGTAGCGGCGGGCGCTGTGGCCAAACAGTTGCTCATGCACCAAAAAATGGCCGTTGCAGCTTATGTATCGCAGGTTGGTAAAGTTGAATGCCCGAAATCTTACCTGGAACTGGATCTTACTTTAACCGATAACAACCCGGTGCGCTGCCCGGACCTGGAAACCGCGCAACGCATGCAGCAAGCCATAGAACAAGCCCGCGACGAGCACGACAGCCTTGGCGGCGTTATCACCTGCGTAATAAAAGGTGTGCCGGTTGGTTTAGGCGAGCCTGTTTTCGATAAATTACACGCCGAACTGGGCAAGGCAATGCTAAGTATAAATGCCGTGAAAGGGTTTGAATATGGAAGCGGATTTGCCGGAACAACCTTACGCGGCTCTGAACACAACGACGAGTTTTATGCTGATGAGGCCAAAAACATTGCCACCAGAACCAATTATTCGGGCGGTATTCAAGGAGGCATCTCTAACGGGCAGGATATTTATTTCAGGGTGGCCTTTAAGCCGGTTGCCACTATCGCGCGGGCGCAAAACACGGTAACCTCGGCCGGGAATGAAATTATGCTTGAGGCAAAAGGCCGCCACGACCCGTGTGTGCTACCGCGCGCGGTTCCGATTGTAGAAGCCATGGCCGCCCTGGTAATTGCCGATTTTTGGTTGCGCGATAAAACAAGTAAACTCGGGATTTAGGTAAAGTATTTACTCTTCATCAGCAAAAAGAGCATTGTTTTAGGCGCCACAAATACCTGCAAAGGCCAAAAAACAGTGTATAAGTGACCAAAATCATTTTTCTGCTTTGCAACAACTTCTCATTTCCCTTTCCAAAACCGTATCTTTGAAACCAAATCGGGTAGCAGCCGGTTTCTACTATATATACTACTATTATGAGTCAGAATACAGATAAACTAATATCGGTGTATGCCGAGCAGAATCCGAACCCGGAATCGATGAAATTTGTGGTAAACGTTGCCTTGCTGCCCGAGGGCGCCAGTGTAGATTACCCAAATGTGGCCGCCGCTAAAGGCTCTCCCTTCGCGCAGGAGTTTTTTAAGCTGGCCTACGTATCGAGGGTTTTTATAGCAAACAACTTCGTAACCATCACCAAAAATACAACAGACAGAACCTGGAGCGAACTTATTCCACAAATCCGTTCGGTGGTTAAATCTTACCTGGAGTCGGACGAGCCGCTGTTTACCGAAAACCCGCTTAAGCTGGAAGATGAAGACCCGGTGGCGGCAGCAGGCGGAGAGGTTACAGAAGAAGACAAAGCCATTTCGCAGAAAATAGTAGAACTGTTAGAGAATTATGTGCGCCCTGCCGTTGAGCAAGACGGTGGCAACATTACCTTTCGCAGTTATAACGACGGCGTGGTAACGGTGCTGTTGCAAGGCTCTTGCTCGGGCTGCCCTTCTGCCACTATCACCCTAAAATCTGGCATAGAAAACCTGCTGAAGCGAATGGTGCCCGAAGTAAAAGAAGTAGTAGCCGAAGGAATAGGCGCTTAATTATACACCTGCAAAGGCCAAAAAGCGGGCTGCGTTACACCAAACGCAGCCCGCTTTTTTTGTGTTTCTTTTAAAACCGGGTTCTTCTTATTCTGTTTTTAACACTCTGGCAGATAACCAACCCACAGATAAACCCTGAACAATTATAGAGAACACCACCACAAAATAGGTCATTTCCAGCAGCAGCTCTTTGTAGGCCGGTTCTGTAACAGAGAGCACCAGCGCGATAGAAACCCCGCCTCGCAAACCGCCCCACACCAGCATGGTAAGCGTGCCGCGGCTAAGCTTTGGCTTAAACGGCACGATAAGCGAAGGAAGCCAGATAGACACGAACCGGCCCAGCAGCACCACGAAAATAGCGATAACAGAAATGGCCCAGAAAGGCTCGAAATCCGGGATCAGCAGCAGCTCGAAACCGATAAACATGAACAGAATGGCGTTGAGTATTTCGTCTAGCAGCTCCCAGAATTTGGTTAGATAATCTTTGGTAACTTCGCTCATGGCCACTTTTTTGCCATAATTACCAATAATTAAGCCGGCGGCCACCATTGTTAGCGGCCCCGAAATATGAATGGCGTGCGCGATAAGGTAGCCTCCCATTACCACCGATAAAGTGATAAGCACCGACACGATGTAATCGTCTATTCCCTGCATGGCCCTGGAGGCAGTAAAGCCCAGAATACCGCCCAACAGCAACCCGCCAATAGCCTCTTTGGCCAGCAGCCACGAAATAGAACCAAGCGAAATTTCGGTATCGGGAGTTTGGGTGAGCTGCAGCAGCACCGCGAAAAGCACAACCGCGATACCATCGTTAAAAAGCGATTCGCCGGTAACTTTGGTTTCGAGGGCTTTGCTTACTTTGGCCTTTTTTAAAATACCGAGCACCGCGATAGGATCTGTAGGCGATATGAGCGCGCCAAACAGCAGGCAGTACAAAAACGGCAACTCAACGCCAAATGCCGGAATAATGTAATACACGATGCCGCCGATAACGAACGTAGAAATAATTACGCTGATGGTGGAAAAGGTGATTACGGGCAGGCGTTGCTCGCGCAGGTCTGAGATGTTTACATGAATAGCGCCCGCAAAAAGCAGAAAGTTCAGCATCGCGCCCATCAGCACATCGGCAAAATCGAGCCCCGAGATAAGGGTAAATAACTGATGAGTAGTTTCCGGAAAAATTTTATGGCCGCCAAACCTTATGATAAGCGACACGATTATCGCCATTAGCATAATGCCGATGGTAGAGGGCAGCTTTATATAACGGTGGTTAATGTACGCGAACAGCGAGGCTAATACGATAAGTACCGAAAACGAGTAGTATAATTCCATAGAAAACAAAAAAGTCTGAAAACAAGAGCACCGCTTCCGCGCCGGCTGCCTGGCTTATGGCAGTTTAGCGAAGTGCCTCTTACTTGCCCGCCAAAACGGTGGCCGGGTATTGTTTAGCATTATGCCGGCAAAAAAACAGGTACGCGAGAAAGGATTTCTGTTGAATGATTAATAGATAACGACAGAAATTGCCAGAGATAATCGTATTGCTTCGCAAGGTAACCCAAGCCGGAGCACCGTGCTACGGGTTTGGGGCTTGCTGATAATTCAAGGTAGTTATGACGCGATCTGTAAGAAGACCAAAACTGTCTTGAAAACCAACAACACAACGAGCCTATTCAGGCAAATATAAAAATAAGTGTTTAAAAGCCTGACATTTTTAAAAAGTTTCGGGCAAAAAAAAGCCGGTTTCTGCATCAGAAACCGGCCTTTGGTTTTAAAGAACGAACTTGTTAAGCATTAACAGTTACTTTTTCTTCTTTCTTTTTCTTCATCAGATCTAATGCGAGCGGCGTTGCGATACAAATAGACGAGTAGGTACCGAAGATTACCCCAACTACCAGAGCAAAGGCAAAACCGCGCATTACCTCGCCGCCAAATATAAGCAACACTACCACTACCACAAATACCGTAAGCGATGTAACGAAAGTACGGCTAAGGGTAACGTTTATGGCACGATTCACTACCGATTCTTCTGGTTCGCGGGGGTTAAGGGCTACTTCTTCGCGCACACGGTCAAACACTACCACCGTATCGTTAATAGAATAACCTACCAGGGTAAGCAGAGCCGCGATCATGATCTGGTCTATCTCGAAGCTAAAGCCAAACAAACCGGCAATGGCGATCATGGCAAACACCACAATAACGTCGTGGGTAAGTGCCACAACAGCGCCGAAGCTGTATTGCCACTTCCGGAAACGAAGTAAGATATACAAGAAAATAGCCAGAATAGAGAGCACAATGGCCACTTGCGAGGTGCGCTGAATATCATCGGCCATGGTAGCGCCTACTTTTGCCGTGCTCAACACATTCGGGTTCAGGCTGCTATACTCCTCTAAACCTCCCATTAGGGCGTTTTTAACGGTTTCGTCTGCTTCCTGCGATTCGTCTTCGGCCAGGTAACTGGTAGTGATCTTCAGACGGTCGGGTGCGCCGTAAGTTTTCACCTCGATTCCGGCGCCCTGTAAGTCATCGATCAGGTTTGCGCGCACATCAGAGGCTACCATTTCCTTATCGAACTGCACTACATAAGAACGGCCTCCTTTAAAATCTACCCCCAAATCGAAGCCGCCGTTAATAACTGCCGCTATAAAACCGGCCGCGATTACAGCACCCGAGAACAGATATATTTTTTTGCGGTTGCCCACAAAGTTAATATTGGTTCTTCTGTACATAGAACGGCTCATCGGGGTTTCCAGGCGCAGCGTATCGGCCTTGCCGCGCTCGGCCATCCAGTCAAGAATTAGCCTTGTGATATATACAGCCGTAAGGAACGAGAATACGATACCGATAATAAGCGTAATGGCAAAGCCTTTCACCGGACCGGTGCCAAAGTAATACAGGATAATGGCAACCAGGATACTGGTAACGTTAGAGTCGAAGATAGAGCTGAAAGCACGGTCGTACCCTTTGGCGATAGCGTCTTTCACGGCCATACCGGGGTTTTGACGCATTTCTTCCTTTATTCGCTCAAATATTAGTACGTTGGCATCTACGGCAATACCCAAAGTAAGAACGATACCGGCAATACCCGGAAGGGTTAACGCGGCGCCAAACTGCGACAGCACACCCAGAATAAAGAATACGTTTATTAATAGGGCGAAATTAGCTATCCAGCCACCGCGGTTGTAGTACATTACCATAAACAGCACAACCAATGCAAGGCCGCCCAGTGTAGACAGCAGGCCCTGGCTTATAGCTTCCTGACCTAAAGACGGACCAACTACGGCTTCTTCTACAATACGGGTTGGAGCTGGAAGTTTACCGGCCTTCAGCACCTGAGCAAGGTCCTGGGCTTCTTCTATGGTAAAGTTTCCGCTAATGCTGGAGCTACCGCCGCTGATCTCCTGGTTTACAGTTGGGGCAGAGTACACGTTATCGTCCAGCACGATGGCGATGTTACGGCCTACGTTATCGCCGGTAAGTTTTTTCCATCTTTTTGCGCCGGTAGAGTTCATGGTCATGCTTACTTCGGGCTGCCCTGTTTGTCCGAAATCCTGACGGGCATCCGTAATGTACTCGCCGGTTAAGGGCGCTTTGCCGCCGCGGCCTTTCTTTACCGCATACAACTGTAAAATTTCTTCTCCGCCGGGCTGTCCGTTAAGCGTAGTTGGTTTGGCATCCCATAAAAACTTCATGTTAGAAGGGAAAAGACCTTTTACATCGTTGCTGGCAAGCAGGCGGTTTACACGCGAAGTATCGCGTAAGCTGGCTGCTGGTCCGTAGTAAGTAAACTTAAAAATATCTGCCAGAAGAGTGCTTTGCTTTGTGTTCAGCGAATCTGCTTGCGCGGTGGCAGAATCGGTGCCGGCGGTTTCGCCGCTAAGCTGAGCTGCCAGGTCGGTTTCGGCGGTAGCTGCCGTATCGGTTGTAGTAGCATCAGCTAAAACATTGTTGTTGGCAATGGCAGAAGCGGCTTCTTTCTTCACCAGCAAATCGTTAAGCTGATTAAAGTAAGGAGCAATCTCGTTGGTGGTATACACTTCCAGGAATTCGAGTTCTGCTGTTCCCTGAAGCAATTTGCGCACACGGGCCGGGTTATCTACGCCCGGCAATTCTATTTGTATGCGGCCGGTGCCCTTCTGGCGCTGTATGTTTGGCTGCGTAGTACCGAACTTATCGATACGGGTACGAAGGATATCGAAAGAGCGCTCTATAGCTTCGTCTACTTCGCCTTCCAGCATAGCCAGAATATCGCTGTTTGGAGTATCGTAATTAATGCGGCCTTTGTTGGCGTTGTTGGCAAAAATAGCCGACAGGCGCCCGTTTGGAACTTCTTCTTCGTAAGCGCGGCCAAAAAGCGATACAAAGCTTTCCTGGCTATTGCGCTGGCGCTCGTTGGCTTTTTTAAGGGCGGCCAAAAACTGTGGATTTTTGCTGTTTCCGGCAAGACCCTGAATAATCTCTACCGGCGATACTTCCATCGTTACGTGCATTCCGCCTTTTAAATCGAGACCAAGGCCAAGCTCGTGTTGCTTTATTTCCTGAAAGGTGAACCCCATCCAAACCGGAACACGGTATAACGAATCGAGGTATTGCTGCTGCTTGCGGCGGTCCAGATTACCGGACTCGTCGGTGGCAAATTGCACGGCGTCTTTTTCTACGCTACGGGCAACAAAGGTGAACGACAGGTGATACAAGCACAAAAGCGCTACCACAACCGCCACCCCAATAATAAATGTTTTATTACGCATGAGTGTTTATTAACAAAAAATTGATTTCAATAAATAGAATATACTTTTGCCGGGAACTGGCAAAGTAAGAGAATTACAGGCCGAAAAAGAATGGAAACTACGGAGCCCGCGTAAGGATTGTGCCGGCCAGCATACCGGCAAGGGCAGCCGGAATGCCGCTTAAAGTGCCTGTAGAGGCCAAAAAACTATCTGTTGCAACAGAAACAGGCTGCCAGAAAGCTAAAGGAAGAATGCCCGATAGTTCGGCATCGGGAAATGGTACCGCAAAACCTGGAGTAGCCTCGAAACAAACTTTTTGGTAAACTACCGTTTTGCGCGAGGCGTCTTCTTCAGAAACCTGCTTGGCGCCTTGCTGCGTAGATACCGGCAATTGCTGCAATACGGCAATCTGGCGCTGATTCATGAGCGATACCGTGGCCACGGTCATGGCCAGAAGCATCAACTTCATGTAATCTGTAAAGCGCAAAAAAGGCAGCATCAGAGCCGGAATAATTTTAGTTCAACTGCAAATTTATACTTTTCCTTTTACAAATGGAACAGGTATTTATAATTTATGCTTTAACAGGGCAAAAAATGGCCGCTGCAAGGCAAATTTCTATTCGCATAAAAAAAGGCCTGCGGTTTTACACGCTTTAACCCACTTCTTAACGGAAAGCATATTAATTAAGCCTGTATTCATTATAATACAACTCAGCCGGCACTAATGTAACCCACTGGTAATCAATTCAGTAAATTTGCCTATAAAGAGGTGGGCATTGGCGCAGATTAGTGCTTCCTGATTTAGCTTACAGAAATGTTACGGTACCGGGTTAGGGTAAAAGTTGTATGTTATACTTAGCTGCAATTACCGGAACCGCGCAGGCTGTAACGGGCAAAAAACCGCGCGCGAGGCAGTAAATAAACCTGCGCTAATACAGGTTACCAAGCCGGCAACTCTGCTTCCGGGCTTCTCTAACCTTCTTCAATTCCTAAGTTTTTGTACGTTTCCATTAAGGTTTCGTGGTCATCGGCTATAACCAAAATTTTATCCTTAGCATATAAGGTAGTTTTGCCTTTGGGTATAAAATATTTATCGTCGCGGTTTACCATTACCACCAGCGTTTTTTCAGGGAACGGCAGGTGTATTAACTCGTTCCCATTTTTGAGAATGTCTTCGGTAATTTCAATTTCGGATGTAACAGATTTTATATCAGACGAAAAATCGACATCAAAATTCCTGAGTTTCTTTATTTGCCTTGGTTTTTCTGCCAGGTTAAGCCAACGCGCTATTAACGGAAGCGAGGTGCCCTGCACTATTAGCGAAACCAGGGTACATAAGAAAACGATATTGAATATAAGATCCGCATGAGGAACATTTTCTACGAGCGGAAATATAGCAAAAATAATAGGCACGGCGCCGCGTAAACCAACCCACGAGATATAGGTTTTATCGGGCAGCTGCATCTTGCGGAAGGGCAGCAGGCACAAAAAAACGGTTAGCGGGCGGGCGAAAAAAATCATCAGGAAACTGATAATTAGGCCTGGCACCATCACTGGCAGCAATTCGTACGGGTTTACGAGTAAACCTAAGGTGAGAAACAAAACCAACTGCGACATCCAGGCCAGGCCATCGAAAAAATTAAGCGCCGAGCGTTTATGCACAAATTTAGAATTACCAATTACCAGCCCCCCTATATACACGGCCAGAAATCCGTTTCCTTTAATAAAATAGGTAAACGAAAAAATGAAAATACAAACCGTAAACGCCAGAATGGGGTATAAAGAATCGTTGCCGATCCGGATACGGTTTATTAAATAAACAGCCATTCTGCCAAATAAATACCCCGAAACACCGCCAATGGCAAGTTGCAGAAGCAACGTGCCGGCCGCCATCCAGTAGTTTGGCTCGCCGCCTACATTAATAATGCTTATCAGGGTGATAACCAGCACATAAGCCATCGGGTCGTTACTTCCGCTTTCCAGTTCCAGTAGGGGCCGGAGGTTGTTTTTGAGGTGCAGGCCTTTAGAACGCAGAATTGAAAAAACCGAAGCAGAATCGGTAGAGGCCATGGTGGCGGCCAGCAGCAAAGATGTTAAAAAGCCAATACCTGCAGATGCCATCGTCATTCCTAAAACCCACCAAACCAGCACACCGGTAAAAATTGCGGTTAAAAGAACTCCAATAGTGGCCAGCACGATACCCTGAGGTAACACCGGCCGTATTTCTGCAATGCTTGTATCTAAACCGCCTGAGAAAAGAATAATACACAGCGCTACCGTGCCGATTATCTGCGCGAACAGGATGTTTTCGAACTGGATACCTAACCCTGCGCTGCCGAATAGCATCCCCACGCCTAAAAACAATAGCAAGGCTGGAACGCCAAATCTCGAACTCGCTTTTCCGGCAAGAATGCTAAGAAAAAACAAGACGGACAGAACTAACAGAATAGTCTCAATCTGTACAGGCATATTTTATTTTTGGGAGTAATGCAATAAATTTTTCAACTTAAAACAGAAATCATTAATTTCCGGATATAACGCAAAGATGCTATAGCAGATATGGCCAAGGTTAACCAGTAACTTGAATCTAATTTTAGCAACCATTGTAACGCTGGGCAAGCCGCCATTAATGGTGTTTTTATCAGCAATTATAACGCAGGCTTCCATCTCTGTTATTCTCTTCAGGTTGAATTACAGGTTCTGTAACCACTTGTTAAAAGTGCAACAGATTTTCGGTTATATACGCAATGTTAGCATGGCAGAGAAAGTTTAGCGAGAACTGCTAATAAAAGCTGTAGCGGGCAAAAACAGAGGCGTTGCACAATAAAATCAGAGCGATAACCTTGCTCATGCCATGTGTTTTTGCGCTGGAATTAGCTTTCAGGTTGGTTTCTCAACACTAAATACCCAGCGATTCCACCAATTATAGAGGCAGAAAAAATCCCGATTTTAGCCTGGGTTATAAATTCTTGGTTTGAAAAAGCTAAAGAAGTTATAAACAAAGACATAGTAAAACCAATAGATCCTAACAAGCTGAGTCCGAAAAGGTTTCTCACGTTCATTCCGGCCGGATACGGCGCTACTTTTAATTTAACAAGCAGTATAGTGATGCCGCAAATGCCTACAACTTTCCCGACCACAAGGCCAAGGGCAGCGCCTAAAGCTATATTAGTATTAAACAATTGCTCTACATCTACGGCAACCGAAACGCCCGCGTTCGCTAATGCGAAGATCGGTATTACCACGAATGCAACGAACGGGTGCATGGCGTGTACCAGCCGTTGCAAAGGTGGAATTATTTGGTTCGTGTCTTTCTTAATCTCGTCTAGTATATGTAATTGTTCGTTTGTAAGTGCCGGTATTTTATCGGTGAGGTCTATTGCCTTAAAATCAGAAAGATATTTCTGAAGCTTGGTTATATACACGTTTTCATTAATTCTCATATCGGCCGGAATCATAAACGCGGCGAGTACAGCGGCAATAGTAGCGTGAACTCCCGAAAGTAAAAAGGCCGTCCAGACGCCGATAATCCCGAGTATAGCGTAAAACAGCACATTCCGGATTCCCATTTTGTTTCCGATGTACATTATTAACAGTAATCCAAAACCAATCGCAAGGCTTGTAACCGAAATATCCGAAGTGTAAAAAAAAGCGATTACCAGCACCGCGCCTAAATCGTCTACAATAGCCAGAGCAGTTAAAAATACTTTTAGCGATAAGGGTACTTTGTTTCCTAATAAATATAAAATTCCTAAAGCAAAAGCAATATCCGTAGCCATTGGAATTCCCCAGCCGCTTTGTGCTTCTCCTGTTGGGTTCAGGAGTAAATAGATGGTTGCGGGAACCACCATTCCTCCAATGGCTGCCCCAATGGGCAGAAGGGCTTTTCTTGGGTTAGATAGTTCGCCGGCTACCATTTCTCCTTTCAGTTCCAGGCCAACCACAAAAAAGAAAACAGCCATTAACCCATCGTTTATCCAATGGTGGAGGCTGTATTCGAGGTAGCTTTTTCCGTCGAACTGGAAACCGATTTTATGTTCGAAAAAATGATGGTATTCGTGCGCCAGAGGCGAATTAGCGAGAATTAAGGCTATAATAACGCTTATACCCAGTACAATACCTCCAGCTTTTTCGTTTTGTATAAATTTTTGGATCGGCCGGGTTAAAATATCAATTGGGTAAGTCTTTTCTCCTTTCATTCTCTGCAATCATGCTTTTTTGCAAAGATACACTTTTTGGACAGGTTAGCTTGGGTTTGGTGTATGGTTATTTAGACCATGTTTAAATTTTAATTTTGGAGTCGAAAATCATTGCTTCATGTCGTTGCGAGCGGTAGCGCGGCAATCTGGTTCTGATGA
>JAFADQ010000153.1 GCA_023424725.1 Bacteroidota bacterium | reverse complement strand
GCGCAACCCAAACCAGTGGCCCATTTCGTGGGTTAGCGTGCGGCCTCTGTTGTAAGGAGCTTTTGCCGTGCCTATGCTTCCGGTGGCTTCAAAATCTATCACTACGCCATCTGTTAACTGACTCGATCCGGGCACCGACGAGTAGCCAATAATCAGGTTTTCGAGGTTACAGACCCATATATTAAGATAATTCTGAGGATCCCAGGCGCCGCGGCCTCCTTTATCGCTAAACTTTACGAAATCATCGTTTTGGGTAAACGTAACCACACTTGTACGCGTGCGGGTAATGCCAGAGGTATAATAACCATCGGGGTCGGTATGAGCCAGGCAAAACTGAAATTCAGTATCGGCGGCGCGGCCTGCAAAACCTGCCGGAATATTTATGGTATCGCTGTTTTGTTTTCTGAAATCCTGGTTTAGGGTTTGCAGCTGAGACATTATCTGTTCGTCGGAAATATTTTCCTGATCGGTGCGGTACACCACATGAAATACTACCGGAATGGTAATAACCTGCTTTGGCTGCTTCACAAACCGGCTGGCTTCGGCGGCTTTTGTTATGTCATCCTCTATTTGGGCTCTGCGGCTGGCAAAAGCCGGATCTTGCTGCTCCAACTGCTTTATATACGCGTCGGTACCGCATTTAATCTGAGCATTCGCACTTACCGATACCAGCCCGGCAAGCGCCATAAGCAACCCATACCCCTTCTTACTCATAAAAATCAGATACTCATTAAATGCCTAAAGTAGCACTTTTACCGCACTAATATAATTACTGATACTGAACTTACAGGCCAAAGTTGGTGCTTTAGGCAAATTAAAACCCTCCAGATAATCTGCCTTTACTGTTTTAAACGCAAATTTTAACGGCTAGTGTATAGCTGCAACGGCCAAAAAAGCATTTATCAGAAACAAAAAACCGCGGCTGCAGGCCACGGTCTTGTAAAATCAGAAAAAAGTAGCGCTTTATTCTGTTCGTTTATCGCGGATGGTGAATACTCTGGATACGTTAAACCCGAAATGAATATCGCCTTTGCCCCAATCGCCAACCGTTTCGGTAATAAAGCCGCGCTCTATCATAGAAGTAGAGTTGGTAAAATGGAGCTGGAAAACGTGGCCACCCGTTTCTATATCGAACCCAACCGAAAGGGAGTTAAAATTATTTTCGGCCACCTGGTCGGGCAGCAAATGAAAATACTCAACATTAACAGAAAGCCGCATGGTTAACTTCTGCCGTAGCGCAGCGCCAAGCGCATATACATCGTTTTTCTCTTTTACTGTTTTGGTAAGGTTGCGGTGCACCACGGTAGGCATTAACTGCAGCGAAAAGCTTTTGCTAAACTTGCGGCCCAGAATTAACTGGTGCGTGTACGACATCCGGCTCGATAAATAATTTTCACGATTCGGGTCTTGCCATTCTAAAGTAGAGATAGCTGTGGTGGCCAAATAAGCCAGTGTTAGAGGCATATTTCGTTTGCCCGAGCTTTGGCCCAGCAGCTTATATTTTATAAATCCGTCGTACGTTTTCTAGAAACTGCTGCGGCCAAGGCCAATCATTAATTTGTCTGAAAGGCCATAATCCAACCCAATCCGGATGGTGGCCTGATCTGGCCCAAAAAGCTCGTAAGCACCTGTGTTAATAAAGCCGAAACGGTGAGAAATCTTCATATCCAGCACACCGCCGGCCACATTCTCGAGCGAGTGCGCATTAATTACACGCGTGGTTTTAAAGCTCGCTTTTGCCAGCACGCTTTGCTCTTCTTCCTCCTCCTCTTCCAGCATCGACAACAAATCGTCCTGCGCAGAGGCTGAGAGGCTCAAAAACATTCCTACGAGAGCAAAAGCGAAACTTCTAAAAATTTTCATGTGAATACGATTGTGTGTTGTTTAGCGGCAGGCACGTTACTTTTTAAAAGGCTCGTAGGTGTTGTTTACCGTAACCTTTATTTCTTTAGCTATCTTCTCGCTTACAATTTTGGGTATTTCGATGTTATAATCGGCTGGAGCGATATTAAAAGTAGAAGTACCCACAATGGTTCTGCCTTTTACAATAAAATTCTCTTTGGTTGCAATGTATTTGGTTACGCCGTGTATGGTCATTTTTCCGGCAACACCGGCCGGGTAAGTACTGTCTTTGGCAAAGTTTATATCATCCAGGTTGTTGATCTTTCCTTTAAAAGTAGATTTCGGGAATTTATAGCTCTCTATGTAGTTTTCGTTGAAGTGCTCTTTTTGCAACGCGCTGTTAAAGCCCTATAAAGAGGCGGTTTTTACCGTAAAAGCAAAAGTTTCCTTCTCGAAATCTATCAAGCCGCGCAGCTCTTTCGATCTGGCTTCTATGAGCTCCAGCGGCGCATCAGACTTAAAGTAAACTGTTCCTTTTGTGATCTTAAAAACCGAGGGCGCAGCAGGTTTCCAGCTCAGTAAAAACAAAGCAACAAATGGAATAACCGCAAATAAAGTGTGCCTTTTCATGCGCCCGAAGCCGGATTTCCTGCTAATAGATTTATTTCTGAAACGGTAACCAAATTACAAATCTGCCAAGGCAAATCATAATAAAACTAACCGAAACGGGCATTCACTAATCTGAAACAGGAATCAAACGCCTTGAGCTGCAACGGCCGCTTTTTTGGCCATTGCAGCTTTAATGCTATGTGTTTATACTAAGCGGTTCTGGCAAACGAGGTGTTTCGCTATCGCTCAACATTACAGCGCGAGGTGGCAACAGTATATTAAGTTTAGAAATACAGTTACCACCATGCGGCATCATCCTGAACGGTAGTGAAGGACCTCGTTCGCCAAAACCGCAAAACTCAACTTTAAACGGCTGATTCTTACTCAATTCTGAAAGATACTTCTACTGTTTCGGAAATAGTTATCTGCCCAGGCTCAATGCTCGATCCGCCCGATTCGGCCATTGCCATATCCATTTTGGTATTGTACATCATGGGCCTTGGGCCGCTGCTAAAGTTTACTTCGTTAATAGTTTGCACCATTCCGGTTTTTACGCCTAAATCGGTGGTTAATGCATTTGCTTTTTCGCGGGCGGCTGCAACGGCCAATTTTCGTGCCGCGGCGCGGTGTTTTTCCAGTTCAGATGTCCGGAACTGAATACCATCTAACCTGTTAAGGCCGGTTTTGCCCAGCGCAATCATCAGGTCTTCCAGCTTTTTAAGGTCTTTTACTACCACCGTCATGCCTTTGCTGGCAATGTAGCTGGTTTGTGTAACCTGGCCGGTTTGGTGGTTTCGCTCGTAATCGGGGTGCAGATTTAAATACGTGGTCTGGATTTCTTTTTCATCTATTCCGTTACTTTTCAGCACTTTAATTACATCGCGCACTTTTTCGTCGGTTTGTTTGCGGGCTTCGTCCAGGCTTTTGCTGCGCGATTCTACGCCAAGGTTTATAACGGCTTCGTTTGGTTTCACTTTTACCTCGCCGGTGCCGGTTACATTAATAAGCCTTAGCGGCGGCTGAGGCGTGGTTTGCGCCTGTAGCATAGTAATTGAGGTTAGCAATAACGATAAAATAAAAAATAAAATAAATCGGGATTTCATGTTGTGTAAATCAGGTTAAAAGGTTTGGTTTTAGATGCAGACTTTTATAGACTTGCAAAAGAGGTTTATGTTTCGGGAAAACAATTTATCTTTGGCGCAGTTATTACTCCAATCTGCGAGTAAGTAAGGGCACAAAACATGCCATAAACTTTATATAGCAGATGGTTGTTTTAACTTCCGCAACTAATTGGCGTATGCTGAAAGGCATAAAAACTAATCTGGCTATAAAACGAATTTTTGAACTGTATTTACATAAAACACAAATAAAATGGCAAACAAAGCAATCGAAATAACCGATTCTAACTTCGAAGAAATTATCGCTTCTGATAAGCCCGTATTAGTAGATTTCTGGGCAGAGTGGTGCGGACCTTGCCGCATGGTGGGCCCAATTGTAGACGAGCTGGCCGGCGAGTACGAAGGCAAAGCCGTAATTGGCAAAGTAGACGTAGATCGCAACCCGAATATTTCGGCAAAATTCGGCATTCGCAGCATCCCTACCCTGCTCGTTTTTAAAGGCGGCCAGGTAGTAGACAAGCAAGTGGGCGCGGTGCCAAAGCAGGCGCTTGCTCAGAAGCTTGATGCGCAGGTGTAATTTTGGTATTAAGTAGTGAGTAGTGGGTATTGGGACTAAAATAGTCTTACCATTTACCTTAACTTAAAAACAAAAACAGCCCGTGGTGCAAACCGCGGGCTTTTTTGTTTTAGGCTGCGGCAGGCAAAAATATGGCCGCTACAGGGCAAAAACCGATGGCACCCCGGAGGGATTCCATCTATAAAAACATAACACTATCTCTTCGCGAAGGGTTAAAAAACCCTACGCTACGCATAAAAAGCATTGTTGGTTTGTTTGGGTTTAGCTCATTTACGCCCTCTACTTCTCCGGCCTGAAGGCCTTGGAGAGGGTAAATCAGGATTATAAAAAAGGCCAGTAGTCATGTATCCAAGGCCTTCAGGCCGGGCAGTGGCTGGTTATAAGTGAGTAGAAGTAATCAATAAAAACACCTTTTCTACGCATAGCTTTGGGCTTCAGCCCAAAGCCATTTGCTTAAGAAGCCAGGCAGACCGCCTGCAGAAACTATCGAAATTAGTTTGAGAAGGCACAAACCAAGGAAACAGCAATCTTTACTCCTAAAAGTCTCACTACCCACTACTCACTACTATTTCTGCACTACCGCCACCGATAAACTATTCGCTTTGCGGAAAGCTTCGAGGCCACTATCCAGATAATCTACAAAATTCTGCACATTCAGGTTATAGGCCTGGGGTGTAACCAGTGGCTCGCCGTTGTGGCCCATCAGCACATAATAGGGCTGGGCGTTCATGTTAAATTTCCGGATCTGGTAGTCGGCGTTTTGGCGGCCAATAGTGGTTTTTTCTTTGTTATCGTAAGGGCTTACGTACCAGTCTTTTTCGGGCAGTTCGGTTTTATCGTCTACGTAAAGCGCCACCACCACGTAATCGTTTTTTAGGCGCCGAAGCACCTCGGGGTTGCTCCAAACATTGGCTTCCATTTCGCGGCAGTTTACGCAGCCGTGGCCGGTAAAATCTATAAACACAGGTTTGTTTACCTTTTTGGCGCAGTCTAAAGCCTGATCCAGATCATAATATCCCTGAATACCATGCGGGAGATGCAGGAAATCGGCATATTTGGGTTGCTCGCACCCTTGCTGAAAATTGGCCATCGCAGCATTGTTTCCGGCCGGATTTGCATTGTTGTGCGCGGTGCTTTCGCGTAGTAATCTTGTAAAATCGAAATCGAGAGAAGATTGCGGAGGCAAATATCCCGATAATGCTTTTAGCGGCGCGCCAAACATGCCCGGCACCAGATACACTACAAACGCAAATGTTACCGTCGCCATTAATAACCTGGGCACCGAAATGTGTTTCAGATCACTATCGTGCGGCAGTTTAATTTTGCCCAAAAGATAAAAGCCGAGCAACGCGAAAATGATGATCCAGAGGGCGATATAAATTTCACGATCGAGGATGCGCCAGTGGTACACCTGGTCGGCGATGCTGAGGAATTTTAGCGCCAGCGCCAGCTCCAGAAAGCCCAGCACCACTTTTACGGAGTTAAGCCATCCGCCCGACTTTGGCAAGCCGCTAAGCATGCCCGGAAACGCCGCGAACAGCGAAAACGGAATCGCGAAAGCCATAGAAAAAGCAAACATGCCGGCAATGGGGCGCAGGGTTTGGCCGTTGGCCGATTCTACCAAAATGGTGCCTACAATTGGGCCTGTGCACGAAAACGACACCAGCACCAGCGTAAACGCCATAAAAAAGATGCCATAATAACCACCTTTATCGGCTTGCCGGTCTATTTTATTTACCAGCGAGTTGGGCAAGGTAATCTCGAACATTCCCAAAAAGCTCATCCCGAAAAGCAGGAAAATCAGGAAAAAGAAAATATTTGGCAGCCAGTGCGTACTCAGGAAATTTGCCGCGTCGGGCCCGGCAAGTTTGGCAACAATAGTACCGATTAAAGTATAAATAGCAACAATAGAAAAACCGTAAATGGCGGCTTTGCTAATGGCCTGCCCCCGGCTGGAACTGCCTGAAGTAAAGTAACTTACCGTCATCGGAATCATTGGGAAAACGCAGGGCGTTAGCAGCGCCACCAGGCC
>JAFADQ010000146.1 GCA_023424725.1 Bacteroidota bacterium | reverse complement strand
AAAGAGCTGGAAAAAGCCGGATTGCCCTGGTATGCTTTTCATCATTATCAATTTAACTCGGAGTGGTTGCGGGCATTGCGGGTGCGGTGGATGGATGAAATAAAAAGCGCCAATCTTACCCTGGCCGGCAACGTGCAGCGCGATCTTAAATTGCAGGCGCATGTATCATTACAAGAGCGCCAGTCTTTGTTTAATTACATTTATACTCCAAACCCGAAGCAGGTTTTTAATATAACCGAAATTGGACTTGGAGCCCGCTATGCCTTTAGAGAAAAATTTATAGAAACCACCAACCTGCGGCATTCCATCGGCTCTAACTACCCTATTGCCTGGGTACAGATAAGGCAAGGAATTACAGGCGTGGCAGAAGGCGAATTAAGCTATTTTAAAACCGATGCCAAAATAACCTACCGCACCAGAACACTTACCATGGGAACCAGCAATTTTCAGGTAATAGGCGGTTTTGTGGCCGGAAACGTGCCTTATGGTTTGCTTTTTACAGGCAAAGGAAGCTTGCGAAACCTATCGGTAGTGAACCACAACAGCTTCGAGACGATGCGGTATAACGAGTTTCTGAGCGACCGCTACGTGGGCCTGTTTATCAGCCATCAGTTCGGCAAACTTATTCCGGGAGCGAAAGGATTTGAACCAACCTTAGAGGTACTGCACAACATGGGTTTCGGGGGCTTGCGCAACCCCCAGCACCATCAGGGTTTTGGTTTCAGCACCATGGAAAAAGGCTATTTCGAGTCAGGATTTTTTGTAAACGACGTGTTCGTTTTCAGGATATACCTGCTTAAACTAAGCACCGGTGGCGGTTTATTTTTGCGTTACGGCCCTTATGCCTTACCAGAGGCCGCCGATAATTTTTACCTGAAATTAAGCTTAGGCATCGGGATTTAATCTGAAAAAATAATAACGCGAACCAGTAAAAATAAACTTCGCTGGTTTTTGCCGTATTATTAAAAAATCTCAGGCGAAAACCCTTAAATTTCTATGGCTGCATCTCCTAAAATTGGCGAAAAGCTTCTGCAAAAATTAAATAAACGGTACGAGCCAAACGCTACCTTGCACGGGCAGTTCAGAGGAAATGATATAACCATTATAACCGACGAAAACGGCGATCCTAAGTATTTTTTTATAGGCGAAAGATTACCAAACGGAAACATAAAAGGCGACCGCTTTTCGCGCACCTTATTATTCGGCAACACCGGAAAAATAACCAAAAACCACTGGGATTTTAAAGGCCGCACCCAAGGGTAATTTACCCTGTAACGGCCATTTTTGTGCCCGCCACAGCCTAAAACAATTCCTTAATTTTATACTTCTTATCGCGAAAAGTAAACGTTTCGCCTTCTTTTTTCCCCTCCATTGCCTTGCAAAGCGGCGATGCACCCGATGTAGCAAAAAATTGCTCGCCGTTAACCGTAATCTGACCCAGGCTTAGCGAAATAAACAGCTTTTGCGCATCTGTTATAACCACCGCGCCCAACACCGGCATAATTTGCTTTTTGGTTACCACAATCTTTTTCAACGTGTTGAGGCCGCTTACAAATTCGGCCATTTGCCTTGCAAACATATCGCGTTGTATCTGGCAGGCTTCTCTAAAAGATTCGAACTTATCTTCCATAGAACCCTGCTGCTCGTTGGCGCTTTCCTGAGCCTCGTTCATGGCGCTTTTGGCGTTGTTTATTTGCTCTTGCTGCAGGCGCATGCATTCGCGCAACAATTGTTGTTTTAAGGCGGTTTGGGTTTCGGTTATCATTGTTGATGCTGCTTAAATAGCGCCCGTTTAAGTTTTATAAATCCTGGTTATTTATACTTATTTTCCGGCCATTTGGCTGCGTGTTTCTTTCTTAAACCGGGCAATAGAAAGGCGAATATAATGGTAGTCTATAGTTCCTTTTAAATAATCGTGCAATTCTTTTGCTTTCGCGTTCGCGCCCAGCGCCGCCAGCGCCGGATACACGGTTTGGTAATGCGCTTCGGGCAGGTATTTATGAATATTAATTTCGTGGCCTTCTTCGTACAAATCGGCAAGGTGCGAGTAAATAGTTACCGGGTTTAAATTGCGCTGCATCGCTATCTCGTCCGGCGATAAACCCTTCATATAGGCATCGAGCGTTTGCACTTTGGTTGGCACTTTTTTAATTACCGGCTCGCTGTAATTTTGCCCGTTACCAGACGACATAAACTCAAGAATAGCATTAATAAAGGCCTCGCCGTAGTTGGCATACTTTTGCGCGCCCACACCCGTTACCGACAACATTCCGATTTTATTGGTAGGCTTTTGCAGCGACATTTCACGCAGCGTTGTATCGGTAAAAATAACGTCGGGCGCAATTCGTTTCTGGTCGGCCAGTTGCTTTCTGAAATTACGCAGATGCTCGAACAAATCGTTCCGCGAATCAGAAAATTGGGCTGCCTTGCCCCTGTTTTTGGCCGCCCCAGGTTCATCAGATTTAGTTTGCGGTACAAACTTAACCAATGGCACTTGCTGCTGCCCCAACAATACAGGCTTACTGCGCGCGGTTAGCTTTAGATAGTACCGGTCGTCGTAGGCAATTTCCAGCAGTCCGGCGTTTACAAGTTGCTGAATATAATCGCGCCAATCCAGAAAAGACAAATCGCGGCCGGCGCCGTAGGTTTTAATTTTATCGTAGCCGCCATCCAGCACGGCTTTGTTCCGGGCGCCTCGCAAAATATCTATCAGCAAATTAGCTCCTGCCTTTTCTCTGGCGCGCGCCACTGCCGACAATGCTTTCTGGGCTATTACGGTTCCATCGAACGTTTGGCGGGGCTGCCGGCAAACATCGCAATTTCCGCAAGGCTTTTCCAGGGTTTCGTTAAAGTAATTCAATAAAATTTGCCGGCGGCAGGTGTTGGCTTCTGCAAATTGCTGCATGCGCTCCAGTTTGGCAATTTGCAGTTCTAAGCGCTCGCGTTTATCGGTGCTGGTTTCCAGCAGGCTGCGCATCTTTAGCATATCGGCGTAGCTGTAATACAAAATGGTTTTGCTGGGCAAGCCATCTCGGCCGGCGCGGCCAATTTCCTGGTAATAACTTTCTACGTTTTTTGGCAGGTTGTAATGCACTACATAGCGCACGTTAGATTTATCTATGCCCATTCCAAATGCCACGGTCGCGCAAACAATCCTGATGTCGTCGCGCAAAAATGCGTCCTGCGTTTCGGCACGTTCCTGCGACGAAAGACCGGCATGATACGGCATGGCCGCGAAACCGCGCTGCTGCAGTTTTTGCGCCAGGCTTTCTGTGGTGCCGCGGCTAAGGCAGTAAATAATGCCCGAGTTTGTGCCCTGCGATTCCAGAAAACGCATTAAACTTTCTAACCTTTTAACACCCGGCCGCACATCTATGCTCAGGTTTGGCCGGTCGAAAGAAGAAATAAAAATCCCGGGGTTTTGCAGGTGCAACTGCTGCGCGATGTCTTTGCGGGTAAGCTTATCGGCGGTGGCGGTAAGGGCAATAACGGGCACCTGCGGAAACTGTTTTTTTATGCGGGCAAGCTGCGTGTATTCGGGCCTGAAATCGTGGCCCCAGGCCGAAATGCAATGCGCTTCGTCTACCGCGAAAAGGCTAACATGCATGCTCTGCAACAAGTACATAAAATTAACGCTCAGCAGTTTTTCGGGCGATACGTACAGCAATTTTAGCCGGCCCGTTCGCGCCATGGTTTCGGCGTTCATTTGCTCTTCGGCCGATTGCGAAC
>JAFADQ010000140.1 GCA_023424725.1 Bacteroidota bacterium | reverse complement strand
CTGGTATACCTTACTCCGTTTCTGGGCGGTCTTATCGCCGACAGAATTACGGGCTACCGCTGGGCTATTTCGGTAGGTGGTATTTTGATGGGAATTGGCTATTTAGGGCTGGCAATGCCACAAGAATGGGCATTTTACCTCTCGCTGGGCCTTATTATTTTCGGAAACGGATTTTTTAAACCCAATATCTCTACGCTGCTCGGCAATTTATACTCCGACCCACGCTACGCCGACCTGAAAGACAGCGGATACAATATCTTTTACATGGGCATAAACATTGGCGCCATGTTTTCGCCGTTTATCGCGGCCTGGCTGCGCAATACGTATGGCTGGGGCTATGCCTTCGCGGCGGCCGGTTTGGGTATGTTTTTGGGGGTAATTATTTTCTGGCTCGGCAATAAGCATTACAAAGAAGCTGATGTGCGCAAGCCCGTGCAAGACAACGACATGCCGATAGGGCGCATTGTAGGTATTGTAATGATGCCGGCCGTGGTTACAGGAGTGCTGGCCTGGGTGCTTATTCCGGGCAACGTATTCGGATCAGATTCTACCGATGCCTTCTTGTTTGGCGCCATCCCGATCGTGCTTTTTTACCTTTCTTTATGGATGAAAGCCTCCAGCTCAGACCGCGAACCGATAGCCGCCCTTTTGGCCATTTTTGCCGTTGTAGTGGTGTTTTGGGCTATCTTTAAACAAAACGGAACCGCCCTTACCATCTGGGCCGAAAGCTACACCGACCGCGAAATTTCCGCTCCGCTAGAGAAACCCGCGGGCGCCCTCGGCATGGTGCAATACGTAGATACCGAGCCCAAAGAAGTAACCGATTACGACCAGCTTTTCAGAACCCGCACCGGGCCCGACGGCAAGGTGATTAAAAAAGAAGGCGTAGACCCGTATTTTAACAACCTGCCACAGGAAAAATGGCCCGAGCGTGGCAACAAACTTACCCTCATTTCTACCGAGATATTTCAGAGTATAAACCCGTTTTTCGTGGTGCTGCTAACTCCGGTAGTGGTAGGCTTTTTCGGCTTCCTCCGCAAGCGAAAAGCCGAGCCCAGCACCCCCGCTAAAATCGGTTTTGGCTTGTTGATATCGGCGCTGTCTACCCTGGTAATGGTGGGAGCGGTTTGGGCCGGTAGCAACGGCCTCGAGAAAAGCGCCGGCTGGTGGCTGGTTGGTACCTACGCCGTAGTTACAGTTGGGGAGCTCTTCCTCAGCCCAATGGGCCTCTCGCTGGTGAGCAAGCTAAGTCCGCCGCGTTTAACGGCATTAATGATGGGCGGCTGGTTCCTGAGCACGAGTATTGGTAACAAGCTTTCCGGAGTATTAGCCTCTTTCTGGGACCGCTACGACAACAAAGAGTATTTCTTCCTGGTGAACTTTATTTTGCTGCTCGCAGCCGCCGCCGCTATTTTTATGATGCTGGGCTGGCTGAGAAGGATTGTGCTTACGCATACGGGGAAGAGTTGATCGTATTGCGTAGTGAGTATAGCGTATTGCGATGAAAGCCCCGTTAGCAGAAGCTGGCGGGGTTTTTTTATCACTCATTTTCATTTAAAATCAGGAAACCATACAGGGCGCGGGATTTCTTTTTGCTGCACGGTAGCATGTAAAGTTGGCCCTGTGGTTATTTCAGGAACATGCCCGATAAAGGTCAGATTAAAGTTAACCCAGCCTTCAACAGGCTTTCCTTTTTTGGTCGCTGGTACCCAGTTTTTTACCTGCTCCAGCATCTCCTTTGCTTTTCTTTCTGTTGCCGATTCGTATTTATTTGGGTTTGATTTAATTGCTTTTCCTTTCTCCGAGATGGCAACCGTGCAGTTGCCATTGTAGGAACCGCCTTTTGTTAAAAAATCAGGCCACTTAGCAACCTGGCTTAATTCGCGGTATAATTCTGCATCGGTTCCGTTGTATCTTGCTTGTATAACAGTGGAATCATGCGTGGGGCCAAATGAAAAGTTATCATTGGCAAGATTTGGCTCCTGATAGTTTTCTGGTAATAAATTATAATAGAGGAAAACCTTAGCTCTTGCAGAAACAAACTGCCCGTTTACTCTTGCCGGCTTCCAATATCGCAAACGTTTGAGTACTGTTTTTGCTTGAGCGGTTATAGCAGAATGTGGGCTGCTTGTAACCTGTACGCTGTCTAATAAACCGGTTGGAGAAATATGTAAGAAGGCCACCAAGAATCCCTGCGATTTACTTCGCAAAGCCGCATCCGGGAAAGTAAGATTTTGTTCGAGAAAAGCAGTTAACGTGTCAATACCTGCATACTGCGCCCCCCGTACAACTTGTACCTGACATTTACTTTCTTTCGTAACATCCCGCGCAATTATTATTTTTTGTGCTGTAGCTAAATCCGGCAGCAGAAAAAATATAGGAATGATCAATATTGATACCAGTAGCTTCATTTTATGTTGTTATATTATGAAACGGAAAAATAAGAGGTTTGGTGCCAAACCAGATTCTTAACCACACCAAAAAGCCCCGCCAGCATCAGCTAACGGGGCTTTTTTACTTTCTTATGGCACTAAAATTGGCCGCTGCAGCTTTGCAAACTGCCAACTCAAAATTGCCAAATCAGAAATTAATTATCCAATCTGTACACGCTTAAACTCAGTTACCGTAAGGCCTTTCTGAGTTTTCTCAAGAAGCTTAGCAATAGTTAAGCTGCTGTCTTTCACGAACTCCTGGTTAAGAAGCGTGTTGTCTTTGTAGAACTTGTTCAGCTTGCCTGTCGCGATTTTTTCCAGCATTTCTTCCGGCTTGCCTTCTGCGCGCGCCTGCTCTTTTCCGATCTCGATTTCGCGCTGTACGGTAGCGGCATCTACACCGTCTTTGTCAAGGGCAAGTGGCTTCATGGCGGCAATTTGCATGGCCACGTCTTTTCCTACTTCCGATACGTCGGTTCCGTTGGCGCCGTTCATGGCTACCAATACGCCTAACTTGCCGTTAGAGTGGTTGTAAGCAACAACTTTCTCGGCCGATACAGTTTCGTAAGAAACTACATCTATTTTCTCACCGATTTTGCCCATCAGGTCGGTAATGTGGTCCTGCAGCGAACGGCCATCAGCCTGCTGAGCAGCCAGAAGATCTTCTTTAGTACCAGCGTTGGTTTTAACGGCAGTCTCAAGAATAGTCTGAGCCAGGTTGCGGAAATCTTCTACTTTAGAAACCGGCTCTGTTTCGCAGGCAACGGCTACAACTTTACCGTTTTTGCCATCTTCGCTTACTTGTGTAAGCACCAGGCCTTCGGCAGTTGTGTTATCGGCACGCTTGCTGGCAATTTTCTGACCTTGTTTCCGCAGAATATCTTTTGCAGCTTCAAAGTCGCCATTGGCTTCTGTAAGCGCTTTTTTGCAATCCATCATGCCTGCTCCGGTTTCGGTGCGCAGTTTGTTTACGTCTTGTGCGGTAATAGTCATCTGTGTTATTGTTTGTGGTTAGTTATCGGTTAATTTTTTGGTTGCCGCAGCCCGGTTTTGGGTGCCTGCAGCTTTTTTTTATTCTTTGATCAAGCAAAGAAGCAAGTTGTTAATTACTTCAGTTTGCCTCCGTCAGTGTCTTTACCGACGTATTACTGTAGGTCGTAAGTGAGGACACTGACGAGGGCACAAGGTTTTAAACCCCTATCCCCCGGCCCCTTTTCCCCTTATGGAAAGGGGAGAAATTGGAGCTTCGCATTCTGTTTTATTAAAAAAAATAATTAAATCTGCGGAGGTCTTTATAAGCCCTCCCTATGGGGGAGGGTTTGGGTGGGGTTTAAACAAATTGAACATCAGAGCCGGGGCGCCAATGTTCAATTCGTGGGTTACATTACGTTGAGTTGAGCAGCGGCTTATTCAGCTTCCTGCTTTTCTTTTATCGCCTCTTCGTCGTTCTTCTTGCGCTCTACTTCTTCTTTGTCTACTTTGCGCTCGGCCAGGCCTTCTTCAATGGCTTTACCAATTACGCTCATAATAAGAGAGATAGACTTAGAAGCATCGTCGTTAGCCGGGATAGGGAAATCTACCAGCTCAGGGTTAGAGTTAGTATCTACCACCGCGATAACCGGGATACCCAGTTTGTGAGCCTCTTTAATAGCGATGTGCTCGCGCTTAACATCTATCACGAACAAAGCTGCCGGAAGGCGGCCAAGATCCGAAATGCCGCCAAGTACACGGCCAAGTTTCTCACGCTCGCGGGTTAGCATAAGGCGCTCACGCTTTGCCATGTTGGCATACTGCGTGTTGTCCTTCACCATCTTATCGATGGTTTGCATTTTCTTAAGCGACTTGCGCACCGTAGCGAAGTTAGTAAGCATACCACCTAACCAACGCTCGGTAACGAAAGGCATTTTAAGGCGCTGAGCCTCTGTAGCCACTATTTCCTGAGCCTGCTTTTTGGTAGCCACGAACATGATCTTACGACCCGACTTAGCCATAGAACGTGCAGCGTTTGCAGCCTGCTCCAGCGCAACAAGAGTTTTGTTTAGATCTATAATATGGATACCGTTCTTCTCCATGAAGATATACGGCGCCATTTTCGGATCCCACTTGCGGGTAAGGTGTCCGAAGTGAACGCCTGCATCCAGCAAGTCTTTGTATGTTGTATTAATAGAATTTGCCATTTTATTGCACCTCTGCGATTAACGTTTGCTGAACTGGAACGATCTTCTTGCCTTGCGCTTACCAAACTTCTTACGCTCCACCATACGTGGGTCGCGGGTAAGGAAGCCTTCTTTTTTCAGTGCAGGACGCGACTCGGCATCAGACTGGATCAAAGCTTTGGAAATTGCCAGACGAATTGCTTCTGCCTGACCTGTTGTTCCGCCGCCTTTTACGTTTACAGTTACATCAAACTTGCCTTTTGCCTCTAACGTGGCGAATGGCTGGTTGATGATCGTCTGAAGTACTTCGCTTGGGAAATACGTCTTCAGATCGCGGTTATTGATAGTGATATTCCCTTGCCCAGGCGTCATGTAAATGCGCGCCACCGAGGTTTTTCTTCTACCAGAGGTGTTAATAACTTCCATTAAAGATTATAAATGTGTAAGAGTAACTTTTTTTGGTTGCTGAGCAG
>JAFADQ010000102.1 GCA_023424725.1 Bacteroidota bacterium | reverse complement strand
GTTTAAGCGCTTCGATTACCTGGAAGGCCCGGAAATTGTGCTGCAGAGATCGGATATTTTTATGATCAGGTTCGAGAACGGACTAAAGCAGGTTTTTAACGAAGCGCCACTGCCCCAAACCAAAAGGCCAGAAGTTGCGCCAGACCAGCCCGGCGATTTGCTGGCCCCTCCTACCCTGCAACTGGATGGTCCACGCATTGGCGCAACCATGATGGGGCCGGGAAAACTGGCCAATAAGCTAAATGAAAAATATAACGCTGGCCCTGTTATAAGTCAGTTTGGGTGGCAGTTCGAAACGCGCTTATTTACCACCGGCGATGGCACTTCCGGACTTATAGAATGGATTCCGTTGATTGGAGGAATGGATCAGGGACTTTTTCTACCCAGCCTCAGCGCCATGGTGGGGTTACGAAGCGGCAACGGATTTGAGTTTGGATTTGGACCCAATGTATCGCTGGCGGGAGCGGGTTTAGCCATTGCTGCGGGCAAAAACTTTCATACCGATTATGTAAACATTCCGGTAAATGTGGCGGTGGTGCCGTCGCGCGATGGCGCCCGATTCAGCATTTTAACCGGCTTTAATCTTCGCAGGCAATGAGTGCGCTATCCGTTTTACAATTTTGGGCTTTGGTACCGCTATTTTTGGCCTTTGCAGCTTCCCGGGTTTCTGCACAAGACACGCTTGTAACTATTCAAGGCGATTTTATGGCCGTGAAGCTTTTAGAAATTAACGATCAAACCATAAGGTACAAAAGCCGCCAATCAGCATCTGATAGCAGCATACACTTGCGGCAAGTGTTTATGATTAAATATGCCACCGGCGCTAAAGATATTTTTCAGGAGCATTTAATCCACATAAACCATGCTTCTTTACCGGCACCGCAAACAGCAATAACAGTGGCCGAATTACAGGCAAAAGGCAAATCAGATGCGCAAAGGCACTTTTCTTACAAAAAAAGAGAACTTGCAGTTGGGGCTATTACTTTATTAAACCCCGCTGCGGGCCTGGTGGTAACATTAGCAACAAATGCAGCGCCCGCTCCTACTTTTGCTACCTCCCAAAACCCCAAACTGTTGAGCGACAAAGAATATGTAGCAGCTTACCAGGCAGAAGGTAAAAAGATTAAAAAAAGAAAAGCCTGGAGCGGCTTTTTGGGTGGCGTGGGAGCTTATATTTTACTTTTAGGAATGGTTGCCACAGATGAGTAAAATTAATTTTAGCATTGTTTTGCACATAAATTTACAAAAAAGCGGCTGCCCAAATGGAGCAGCCGCTTTTATAATTGAGGAAGTTTAATTACCAGATAACGGCGCGAACGCTGTCGTCGCGGTACATTTTGTTGCCTGGCTTTACCTGAAATGCTTTGTAGAATTCTTCCATGTTAGATGGCGGGCCGATAGCGCGGAAATTGCCCGGCGAATGCACATCGGTAATAAGCATCTGGCGGAGCATTTCGTCGCGGTATTTGCTGCGCCACACCGATGCCCAGCTCATAAAGAAGCGCTGCTCTGGTGTGTAGCCGCCTATTTTGCCTGGGCGGCCGTCTTCTTTTAGCTTTAGCTGCAGGGCATCGTAGGCAACGGCCACACCGCCAAGGTCGGCAATGTTTTCGCCAACGGTAAGTTTGCCGTTCACAAACGAGCTATCTATGGCTTCGTAGCCATCGTACTGCTTTATTACTCGGGCAGCTTTCTCGTCAAACTTGCGGGCATCTTCTTCGGTCCACCAGTCTTTCATGTTTCCTTCGGCATCAAACTGGCGTCCCTGATCGTCGAAACCATGGGTAATTTCGTGCCCGATTACAGCGCCCATTCCGCCATAATTTACGGCGGCATCGGCTTTGTAATCGAAATAAGGAGGCTGCAGGATTCCGGCCGGGAACACAATTTCGTTCATGGTAGGGTTGTAGTAGGCATTTACGGTTGGCGGCGTCATACCCCACTCAGTACGGTCTACGGGTTTGCCAATTTTGTTTAGTTTGCGCTGCATTTCAAACTCGTTGGCGTTCATCACATTCGCAAGAAAATTATCTTTCTTTATATCGAGTTTAGAATAATCGCGCCACTTATCGGGGTAGCCAATTTTAACGGTTAAAGAGTTTAATTTATGCAGCGCCTGTTCTTTTGTAGGCTCGCTCATCCAGTCCAGGTTTTTAATGCGGGTGGCAAAAGCGGTTTTTATGTTATCTACCATTTCCAGCGCGCGCTGCTTTGCTTCGGGCGGAAAATGCTCGGCTACATATAATTTACCTAAAGCCTCGCCTATTGCCCTGTTTGTAGAAGTTAGTACGCGTTTCCAGCGGGGCTTCATTTCTGTTACGCCGCTCAGCACGGTGCTGTTAAACCTGAAACTTTCCTGCACCATCGGGCTGTGCAAATAAGGAGCGAAATTGCTAATGGCATTCCAGCGAAGGTAGGTTTGAAGATCGGCGAGCGGGTAAGAAGAAATTACCTGGTTCATGGCCTTTAAATATTCGGGTTGCAGCACAATTACCGTGTCTATAGAGGCCGGAGCGCCCAGGTCGGCAATAAACTTTTTCCAGTCTATTGCCGGGGCCATTTTATTTAGCTCCGCAATGCTTGTTTTGTTGTACTGGCGTTGCATATCGCGCTGCTCCAGTCGGGTGTAAGAAGCTTTGGCCAGGTCTGTTTCGAGCTTCATTATTTTGCTGGCGGCTGCTTTGGCTTCTGCTTCTGTGGCGCCGGCAATTTTCAGCATGTTGGCAATATGCTGCACATACTCTTTGCGTATTTCTTCCGATTTTTTGTCTTTGTTAAAATAATAATCGCGGTCGGGCAAGCCCAGGCCTGCCTGCGAAACATACAGCGCCATGCTGGTGCTTTTCTTCAGGTCGGGTTCTGTAAAAATACCGATAAACGGGTCGGAGCCTTTGCGCAGCATGTCGGCCATTACCGTTTGTATTTGCTGTTTGTCTCTGAGGGAGGCAATTTTGGCCATCACAGGCTCCAGAGGCTGCATTCCGGCTTTTTCGATGGCCGCGGTATCCATTCCGGCGGCGTAAAAATCTGCCACTTTGCGCTCGGGGCTGCCTTGTTTGTAATTGGTGTTGGCCGATGCTTTTTCCAACACCTGGCGCAATACTCCCTGGTTGTTTTCGCGCAGCTCGTTCATGGCGCCCCAACGGCCTTCGGTTGCCGGAATTTCGGTGCTATCGAGCCATAAACCGTTTACGTAGCGGTAAAAATCGTCGGCGGGGCTGGCGGTGGTGTCGCGGTAAGCCAGGTTAATGCCGCTGCCGCTGCTGCCCGAAATGGTGGTGGTTTCGGTTTCGGTGGTGGTGTTGGTTTGGCAACTGCTAAAGGCGGCCGCGAGTGCCATACTGGCTGCCGTAATGTGCGTTAACTTCATAAGTAAATGCAGAACTAAATTGTTTTTTTAAGTTAGACCATGTTTAAATTTTCTGTTTCTGTCTGCAAATCACCGCTTCCG
>JAFADQ010000077.1 GCA_023424725.1 Bacteroidota bacterium | reverse complement strand
GCCGTGGGCCCGGCTATTACAATTAATGTTGGTAGCGGCATTTTAAGACGTTAGCGGTGCTATGTGGTGGTAAAGTTCTATCAACTTTATTTCTTCTTGTTGCCAGTTCCAGGTTTGTTTAGCTGTTTTGCAATTGCCGGCAAGTAGTTGGTAAAAATCGCCATCGTTTAAAAGTTTATTCATGGCGGCGGCAATTTGTTTGGCATCGCAATTGGCAAGTATAGCAACTTCATGTTCGGCGTTTAACGATTGATACTCCGGAAAGCCGGCGCAAATTTGCGGGATCTCTGCATGCACATAATCGAAAAACTTATTGGCCAGCGAAAAATAATAACTAAGCCCGCGGTTTTCGAGCAGGTTTAACCCGGCCCAGGCGCCTTCGGTAAGTTGTTGCAGTTTTTCGGGCAGCACGTATCCGGCAAACTCAACTTTAGCTTGCAAATTAAGCTCCGATGCCCTGTTTTTCAGGCCTTGCAGCACATCGCCGGAGCCGCAAATCAGCAATTTTGCGTTTACAAATTGCATGGCTTCCAGGGTTTGCTCCAGCCCGCGGCCCTCGTTTACCGCGCCCTGGTAAATAAAATAGCGCTCTGGCTTTTGGTTTGGTAACGGTTTGTTTTTCAACACGGTAGCATTGCGTATCACATCAAACTGTTTACCATAAAGTTCTTTAAATTTATTAGCGATGGTGTTAGTTACCGTATAGGCAAATTGGGTGCGCGGAATAATAAACTGCTCTACTTTTTGCCAGATTTTTTTTGCTGCCGGGCGGTTTTGCAGTTCAATCACCTCCGGAAAATATTCGTGCGCATCGTAGCCAAAAGGTTTGTTTTTACTTTTGGCGGTAAGGTAAACGGGCAGCGCGGTGTCCAGGTCTATGGCGCAATAGGCATCGGCGTTTGTGCGGTGCAAAAACCACCATAAGCGCAGCATAAACTCCAGGTAAAAAAGTTTGCCTTTGTTAAAGGTGCACGTGAGCCTGTGTTGCCGAAAGTTTTTTTGCCGCAAAGAGGCTGAAGAGGGCAAAAACCGGCCCACCAGAAGCACATCGTAGCCATGGTGGGCAAGGCTCGCGCAAATGCGCTGCATGCGCTGGTCGTAGGTTAAATCTGTGGTAACGGTAAAGATCAGTTTCTTCATTTGCCGCCTTATTTTGGCGTTCGCCAATTTTTAACGAAATTACACTACTAAATTTAAACTTTCCTTTTTATCTGCCTAACGCTAAAATCTGCGGCAATAAATAAGGCCATCTTTAATTTTATATTTCTGTCTGCAAATCACCGCTTCCGGAACCTGACTTAAGTTATTTTTTTTGCTCAAAACCCCGCTATGAGCTGCAAAAATCACTTCATCAGAACCAGATTGCCGCGCCACCGCTCGCAACGACATGAAGCAATAATTTTCGACTCTGAAAATAAAATTTAAACATGGTGTAAGGAAAAAACCAAAACAGGCTTAACAAAACTGCCTTCCGATGAGTGAAAAAACTGCAGAAAAAACCAGGTTAATAGACCAGAACAATAGCAACCTGCGCAATATTTTAAACGAGCTCGATCTGTGCAATGTAAGCCTCGATAAAAAAGGAAAAATAGTTTATGTAAACGATAACTTTTGCGCTTTAACAGATTACCAGCGGGCAGAAATTATTGGAAAGGATTTTTTCAGCCTTTTCTGCAAAGAAGATAAAACCAACACTGCGCGCCTGCAATTTGAAGAATGCATGCAGAAGCAGGAGCTGAAAGAGGCAAAAAGATGGGATCTGCGCACTAAAAACGGTCTTATTCGCAGCCTTCACATCCATTTTATATACGATTTTAATGATGATGGCCAGCTTACCGGAATTAGTTGCATTGGCCGCGACACTACAGAGCAAAATCACACCATAGAGGCATTGCACGATAACCGAATGCAAATGCAAGACCTCATAGACAATGCTTATGACCTGATCCATACGGTAGATCAAAATTATAAATTCCTTTTTACCAACCGCGCCTGGCAAACCAGACTAGGGTACACGCCCGAAGAGCTGGAAAAAATGACCTTGCAGGATATTGTTCATCCGGAGCATTTAGAAAGTTTAACCAACCAATTACAGTTATTATACCAGGGCAAACCCCATATAGAAGTAGAAACTGTTTTTGTAACTAAAAAGGGCGACCCTTTATTTCTGAATGGCATTATTACCTGCCAGTTTCATTCTAACAGGCCGGTGGCAACACGCGCAATTCTGCACGACGAAACCCAACGGGTTAAAGCCAATCTTATACAAGGCGTTTACTATCGCATAGCCAACCTGGCCATTAGCACCAGCGATCTGCAATCGTTGTACAGAGGTATACACCACGAGCTTTCGCGCATTATAGATACTACCAATATTTACCTGGCCCTTTGCAACGAAGCCAGCAACGAGATCTATTTTCCTTATTATGTAGACCAACATAGCTGGAACACCCTGGAAAACCATCGCAGGCCATTTAAAAAAGGACTTACAGAGTACATTGTTCACACAAAAAAGCCATTGCTTGCAACCCGCAAACAAATACAAGACCTGGCCAAACAAAACCTGGTAAGCCCGTTTGGCGTGCTGCCAGAAGTATTTATGGGAAGCCCTTTGGTTATTGCCGACCGCATAATAGGCGTAGTGGCAGTGCAAAGCTCCAAATCTGCTACGGCCTATACTCAGCAAGACGTGGAT
>JAFADQ010000032.1 GCA_023424725.1 Bacteroidota bacterium | reverse complement strand
CGGTGGTCATTACATCTATACCGCAAATATCCAGGCCGATAATACGGGCAATGCGCTCGGCCATAAAAATATTGTGCGGGTGCACGAACTCGGTTACATCTGTGCTGGTGCCGCCGGTGCTAAGGTTGGCCGTGGTTTTAAGGTATAGCTCCTCGCCCTGGGGCAAAACTGACTCTAAAGTAAGTTCTCGCTTTTGCAATATCTGGCGGGTATCTTTATCTATAGCAATTTGCGTGAGTTCTTTTTCGTGGCCGTAACCGCGGCGCGGGTCGGCGTTAACTTTGTCTATTAATTGCTGAATGGTAGATTTCCCATCGCCGGTTACGGCTGCGGGGGTTCTTTTTGCGGCCGCTACAAACTGATAATTTATCACCAGCATTCTATGGTCGAGGCCGGTAATATAGCGCTCTACAATTACAGCTCTGGAATGAACTTTTGCTGCTTCCAGCGCCTGCACGGCATCTTCAAAATTAGTAATATTAGTGGTAGCGCCGCGGCCGTGGTTGCCATCTATAGGCTTTAGCACCACCGGGTAGCCAATGCGGTTAAGAGCTCTTTCAAGCTCTTGTTCGTTATAAACTATTTCGCCTTTTGGCGTAGGAATTCCCGATTCGTCTAACAGCTTCTTGGTCATTTCCTTATCGCCGGCCAGGTCGGTGCCTATCATGCAGGTGTTGCTGGTTACCGTGGCCTGAATACGCTTTTGGTTTATGCCGTAACCCAGTTGCACCAGCGAGCGGTGGTTTAGCCGTATATAGGGTATTCCTCTTTTCGCGGCTTCTTCTACCAAAGCTCCGGTGCTTGGGCCAAGGCGCACGCGCTCGCGCATTTCGCGCATTTTTTGCACGGTTGCTTCCAGGTCGTAGGGTTTATCTTCGGCTATGGCCAGCGCTATTTTCACAGATTCTTCGGCCGCGAACTTGCCAACCGATTCTTCGAAATACGCAAACACTACATTATACACGCCCACCGGGCCGGCGCCACGGGTGCGGCCAAAACCGGTATCCATACCTGCCATAGTTTGTATTTCCAGCGCGATATGCTCTATTACATGGCCCAGCCAGGTGCCTTCTTCTACCCGGTGGTAAAAACCACCCGGCCTGCCTTCAGAACACCTGTGGTCGTACAAACCTGGCATCATGGCTTTCATGCGCTCATAAAAACCTTTTATATGGTTGGTTGGCTTTTCTTCATATTCTTCCAGGTCCAGCTTCATCACGATAAGCTTGTGCCGCCAGATAGACCATATATTGGGCCCGCGCATTGCCCTGATATCAATAATTTTCATATTCTGTTGTTCTTATTTAAAAGGTAGGTAGCTTATGTTTTTTTTGCAGCAGATATTAAAAGTAAATATCCGGCTGGGAAAATAAGGATTATTTAGTTAGCATGATGCTGCCGATAAAACAAATGCTGTAATAAAGATCTGCGAAAACCAAAATACAAGGCGTTGCAAGCTAAAAAACGAAAGTAACAATACACGAGCAAAATTGTTAAACTACATACGCTTTGTGGCCTGGCTTAATAAATTTAAACCGGATTAAACGTTATCAGGCTTCTGAAAAAAACGTAAACCAGAAGCAGTTTAGGCCACTCTTTACGGTTTTTTACATGCCGTTGGCGATTATTTTTTCTAATTTGCCTCTTTAAAAAATCAGGTTTGGCCTGTTTATTGAACCCTGAGCACAATAGGGTTAAAATAGTTTATCATCGATGAAAGAAACGACGCAAGCAACTAAACGGAAAGTGCCGATAGGAAAATTGATCGCTGTTGGCGGAAACGAAGACAAAGGCACGTACCCGAATCCGAAAACCAAGAAAAGATATTACCTCAATTTTTTTGAGCTGGGTATATTAAAAAGAGTTGTATCAGAACTGGGCGGCCCCGATGCAAGGATAGAAGTGATCACTACGGCTTCTATGATCCCGGAAGAAATGGGCCAGCTGTACGAAAACGCCTTCGGTATTCTGGGCTGCACCAATGTAGGTGTAATGCACATTCGCACAACAGAAGATGCGCACTTGCCCGATTTTCTGGACAGAATAAAAAAATGCAAGGGCGTAATGTTTACCGGCGGCAACCAGTCTAGGTTAACGATGGTTTTTGGCGGCACTGAGTTCCATACCATCCTTTGCGACCGCTACCAGAACGAAGATTTTGTAATTGCAGGCACCAGCGCGGGCGCGATGGCTATGTCGAGGGTAATGATAAAGGGCGGCAGTTCGTTCGAGGCTTTAATGAAAGGAACCGTACGGATATCTAAAGGACTTGGATTTTCTACCGGTACCATTATAGATTCGCATTTTGTAAAGCGCGGCCGTTTTGGCAGATTAATGGAAGCAATTGCCTCCTACCCTAAAAAAATCGGAATAGGTTTGGGCGAAGATACGGGCGTATTAATAACCGAAGGCAACATGATAGAAACCATAGGCTCGGGTTTGGTGATAATTGTAGATGGGCACGACATTGGCTGTAATAACGTAGAAGAGGTAGAAAAAGGCAAGCCGCTTTCTATCGAAAACATACGCATACACGTGCTGGCAAAAGGCAATATTTATGACATCCGGAACCGTAAATTCCACCAGACAGAATCGCCGGCAGAGCGGGAAGAAGTAAAAGTAGAAGCCGAAACAGAATAATTTCTGCTCTGCGGGCACTTAAAATGGCACAAAAAAGCCCCGGAGTTAAAAATTCCGGGGCTTTTTTGTGCGGATTTTTATTTAAAAATAGCGATTAACTCAGGCTCGTTATTTCGTTTTGCGGCACGGTACATTCCCGGCGAATTAAACGGCATCGCGATATTTCCCATCGCATCTGCGGCAATCACACCTCCTTCACCACCAAAATCGACAAGCTTTTTATTCACAACCAATTCGCAGGCTTCCTGCAGCGATAATCCCTGGTATTCCATAAGGCATGAGATATCGTACGCTACCACGGCTTTAATAAAATACTCGCCGTGGCCGGTGCACGATACAGCACAGGTTTTGTTGTTGGCGTATGTTCCGGCGCCAATTATCGGGCTATCGCCTATGCGTCCGAATTGCTTGTTGGTCATACCGCCGGTAGAAGTAGCGGCCGCCAGGTTTCCGTCTTTATCTAAGGCCACCGCCCCTACCGTACCGAATTTCTTTTCGTCTGAATGATCGAGCTGGTACGCGTCGCTGTCTTTTATGGCGAGCCATTGCTGGTAGCGGTCTTCGGTGTAGAAATATTCCGGGTTCTCAAACTCAAGGCCCATTTGTTTGGCAAACTTGGCGGCGCCGTCTTCGCACAGCATTACATGGCCCGAGTGTTCCATAATGGCCCGCGCCAGTTTTACCGGGTTTTTTATGCCTTTTACGGCTGCCACTGCTCCGGCCTGCCAGTTATTGCCGCACATAATAGAAGCGTCGAATTCGTTGGTGCATTCGTGGGTAAAAACCGCGCCACGCCCTGCATTAAAAAGCGGATGATTTTCGAGACTTACAACACTTGCCTCTACGGCATCTAGCGCGCTGCCATTTTGTTCCATTATTTTATGCCCTACCAGCAATGCTTCGCGGAGAGCTTCGGTATAAGCGGTTTCTTTTTCGGGGGTCATTAATTCCGGCAAAATTGTTCCGGCTCCTCCGTGTATGGCAATTGAAAACGACGACATTTGTTAACTTATTTTTCGCAAATCTAACGCATATTTACGGGCTGCATAAAAAATTGGGCTGTAGCGCCTTAAAAAACGGGCCTTGCAGCCTTTCAGAAAAAAGCTGCGAATCTTTCCGGAAACAGAATTATTATTCTCCGTTTTCTGTTTTATCTTTACCTTAATTCAAAAAATATATACAGATTATGTCGTTCGAAATTACCGGAAAGCTGCACGAAGTGTATGATGAGCAACAAGTAAGCGCCACTTTTAAGAAGCGCGAATTCGTACTCGAGATTCAGGACGGGAACTATGCCCAATATCCAAAATTTGAGTTGAAACAAGATAAGTGCAGCCTGCTGGATAGCTATAAAGTTGGCGACGAAATGAAAGTTGCATTTAACCTTTCGGGCCGCCCCTACACCAAAAACAACGTTACTTCTTACTTTACAAACCTAAGCGCCTGGCGCATAGAAAGCGCAGCCGGTGGTGGTTCTCAGCAGCCGGAAGCATCTTATAGCAACAACAATTCTTCGTTTGCGGCGGCAAACGCGCCAATGCCTGCTTCGGCTGCATTTGAGGGCGACGACGAGTTGCCATTCTAAGCTTACACGTTTAAAATTCCGGTTTCTGAAAAAAAAACCGGTTATAAAATCAATTTTAAAAGCGGGACTTCCCGCTTTTATTTTACCCTCCATTTTCTACTTATCGTGAATATTTTAGATAAACTGATCTTACAGGGAGAAGGCCCCACTCTCGATTTTAAAAAGAAGATCACCCACCCCGAAAAAATCGCTAAAACCATTGTATCGTTTGCCAACCACCTGGGCGGGCAATTGCTGGTAGGCGTTATGGACGATGGCTATGTAACCGGAATAGATGCCGAAGAAGAGAAATTTATGCTCGAAAAAGCGGCCGGATTTTTCTGCAAACCACCCATAGATTTAGAGTTTGAAGAAATAGACGACGACGGCAAAACCGTTTTACTGGTAACCGTGCCCGAAAGCCTGCAAAAGCCACATGCTGCCCTATGCGGCCACAACGATTGGAAAGTGTATATAAGAGTAGACGACGAAAGCGTGCAGGCCAGCAAAATGGTGCAGAAAAACCTGGAAAACGGCGCGCCGCAACTTGTAAAACGCCAGCTAACCAATATAGAAAAGGGTCTTACAGATTATTTAAAAGACCACCGCCGCATTACCATGAAACAGTTTTGCAGCCTGGTAAATATTTCTAAACGCCGGGCCAGCAGAATTTTGATAGCGCTTACTTTAGACGGAGTTGTGCGGATGCACGAAACAGAAAAAGAGCCTTTTTATACGTTACCCTAAATTATATAAAATTAAGATTTCAGGATAATACAAACAAAGGCTGCGAAGGGCAATTTTTGTGGTAGGAGAAGATAATATACGGAAGTTAAGCACCGCACGGACAAAGAAAAACCGGAAAGTTTTGCACAAAAAAATAATTAACGAAAAATTAAACCAAAGTAAACTTATTTACGGAATAAAGTTGCTTAATTACGTATAATAAGCC
>JAFADQ010000020.1 GCA_023424725.1 Bacteroidota bacterium | reverse complement strand
GTGGTATCATGGGCCGCGCAATAAAATTCCTCCTGGTAATTGGTTTCTATACCATTGCGGGTAATAAAATATGACACGGGGGTCATACGCCCGCCCCAGCCTTCTCTCATAATATTAACTGTATCTGAAACATGATATTTAGGTTGGTAACTTCCATTAACAATGATAGCATCCACCGTATCCATTGGAGGGGCATTTACAAAAGTCAGGCGGAGCCAGCCCTTGGGCTCTATGAACAGGTCTTTCACATTTTTCCTGCCGCTGCTTATGCTCTGGTAAGAGCTTTGCCTGTAGGCATCGGTAGTGGCGGCCAGGTAATAGCTGTAGCCATCTGCTGCCCCGAAGCTGAGCGAGTAGCGCCCGTCGGCACCGGTAAACACTGTTTGCACCTGGTGGTACTGGTAGCTTCCTGCTTGCTGCCTGAACAGGTGCACATCGGCATTAGCCACGGGCTGCTGGGTTACCCCGTCCAGCACGCGCCCTTCGGCAGAGGTGGGGCCACTGGTAGGGTCTTTCTTGCAGGCTGTAAGCAGCAAAAAGCAGGCTAGGAGGAGGTAGAGAATTTTCATCGTCTCGTTATTAAATAGCACGCCGGCAAGGTAAAGTAAAATATTGGGCAATGCAATACTGTATAAATACAGTATTTTTGTTGTATTTATACTACGCCAAGTTTAGGTGACCTAGTCTGGCGCGTAGCATAAAAGCGAAAAAGGCAGCTCCGGTTAGGAACTGCCTCTTTCAGTGTTTTTAGGCTGCAACGGCCATTTTTCTGGCCATTATAGGGTAAATTAGTTTAGTTATAAACCTTAATCTTCTGTAGTTTCCAGTACCGGCTCGGCGGCAGCGCCTTGTGTGGTTTCTATCTCGTCGCCGTGCTCGTCGTGCAGTTTGTAATCGGTTATTCCTAAAGAGGTGTCTTTTACTATTTTCACCCACTTATAAAACTTCAGGTACCATTTCATCTGCTTGCTCACAATACCTTTGGTGTAGTACGAGTGCAGGAACGGATGTACGTACAGCGTAATTCCCTTCTGGTTTTGGGTGGTAAGCAGGTGGTCTATGTTCGATTCTATCTCGTCGGTAACCAAAATACTGGCCGAAATTTGCCCCGTGCCGTTGCAGGTGGGGCAAACCTCTACGGTAGTAATATTGGTTTCGGGCCGTATGCGCTGGCGTGTTATCTGCATCAGCCCGAACTTGCTTATCGGCAGAATGGTAAACTTAGAGCGGTCGGGCTTCATTTCGTCCTTCACCACATCAAACACCTTTTGGCGGTGCTCAGCCGAGCGCATGTCTATAAAATCTACCACCACTATGCCGCCCATATCGCGGAGGCGCAGCTGGCGGGCCACTTCTTTGGCGGCGGTCATGTTCACGCTAAGCGCGGTCATTTCCTGGTCGCCTTCGGAGTTACTTTTGTTGCCGCTGTTTACGTCTATCACGTGCAGGGCCTCGGTGTGCTCTATCACCAGATAGCCGCCGCCGGGCATGCTCACCGATTTACCAAACAACGATTTTAGCTGCTTCTCGATGTTAAAATGCTCGAAAATGCGGGTTTTGCCGTTGTAGTATTTTAGTATATTCAGCCTGTCCGGAGCAATTTGCTGCAGGTAGCTTTTAATATCGTCGTGTATTTCCTGGCTATCTACGGTAATATTATCGAAGCTGGAGTTTAACAGGTCGCGCAGAATAGACGACGACCGGCCCAGTTCGCCGATAATTTTATCGCGCTCTTTGGCTCCTTTCAGGGTTTTTACGCCCAGTTCCCAGTTGGCCACCATGCTCTCCATGTCGCGGTCCAGCTCGGCAACTTCGCGTCCTTCTGCTACGGTGCGGATAATTACACCAAAATTCTCGGGCTTAATAGACGCGATAAGGCGTTTAAGGCGCTGCCGCTCTTCTTTGCTTACTATTTTTTTAGAAACCGAAATAGTATTGCTGAAAGGCACCAACACCAGGTAGCGGCCGGCAAGCGAAATTTCGCAGCTCAGGCGCGGGCCTTTGGTAGAAATGGGCTCTTTTACGATTTGCACCAGCAGTTGCTGGCCTTTTTTCAGCACATCGCCAATTTTACCCAGCTTATCTATCTGCTCTTCAAACTTAAAGCCGTTAAGCTTAGAAGGGGTATTTTTGTTAGATTGTACCAGCCGCGAATATTTATTCAGCGACTTAATATTCTCGCCCAGGTCGTGGTAATGCAAAAAGGCATCTTTGGTGTAGCCAATATCGATAAAGGCAGCGTTAAGCCCCGGCATTATCTTCTTTACAGTACCCAGAAAGATATCGCCAACATTATAGTTGGTATCATTCCGCTCCAGGTGGTACTCTACCAGACGTTTGTCCTGCAGAAGCGCGATGCGCTCCCCTTCCGGAGTAGAATTGATGATCAGCTCGTTGCTCAAAACTCTGCAATTATCATAGGGTGCATTAAAAGACGCGGAGCGTGTTGCTTTGTTTATTTCCGGTAGAAAAAATTTATTCTGTACCACGGCCTTTTTTGCTGCTCGCAGCCCTATAGCCAGGTAGAAAACCTTTTTTACCGCCTTTGTTTATGTATTATTGAAAGAACAGCTCCTTACAAAGTGGCCTAAACTATTGGGCAGCAGCAACCATCCGCAGTGTTTTCTGCGATGTGTAACTGCCGGGCCCGTAGCCACTAAAAAATTACACCGGCAAGATACCACATGCAGCCGAATAAAACATTCAGCCGCGTATCGTGCCGGTGTAAGCTAAATTACTTCTTCTTATGACGATTCTTACGCAGGCGCTTTTTACGCTTGTGTGTTGCAATCTTGTGTCTTTTACGCTTTTTTCCGCAAGGCATAATTAAACTGTTGAAATAGTATAAATAAAAATTAAACTCAAAAATTACGATGGCTTAGCTTCCCAGTTTCTGCAGGTATTCCTGCACGCTGGTTTGCAAGGCCGGGTCGTTACTCATTTTTTCTACGCGCCTGAAAACCTCAGTTGCTTCTTCTTTCTTACCCGATTCGGCCAAAGATACGGCCAGGTAAAAACTTCCGTTCACATGGTTAGGGTTTACCTCCACCAGTTTCCGGAAACGCTCTACCGCTTTATCGTACTGCCCCGACTGAACCGACAAAATACCCATTTGGTAAAGAGCGTTTTCGTTTTCAGGATCCTGAGCCAGCACATCGCGCAGCATCGTTATTCCCTTCATCGGGTTATCGCTTGCTACGTAGGTCATGGCCAGGTTAGATTTCGCATCCAGGTTTTCCGGATTCTGCGCCAGCACCTGCTCATACAACGAGCGTGTTTTCTCTCCCAGCTCTATTGCGCGCGCCTCAGTAGCGGCAAACGAATAGGCCTGAAAATATTGATCTGCGGCGGCCTTATAATTGGCCTCGGTAGGCTTAGCCACCGCTACCTGCTCGTAAAAATATCCGGCGCTATCAAACTTGCCGGCATCTTTATAGGCTTCGGCCAGCTTGCTGCTAATAGCAAGTTTAGCCTCGTTTGTTCCGGCTGCGTTCAGCTCGCCGCGCAAAGATGCTATTGCGGCCAGCTTTTCGGGTGTGGCCGTAGCG
>JAFADQ010000326.1 GCA_023424725.1 Bacteroidota bacterium | reverse complement strand
CAATACCGATGGGCAACCACCATTTTTGTTTCGTAATGAATTTTTTTTCGCATACTGCCTGTGAACAGCGCCGAGTTGATTTTTAGCAAAATTTTCGAGGCGCAGAGTAATGTGGTATTAATTCTTTCGCCCGGCTTTACTATACTGGCCGCCACAAACGGGTATTTGCTGGAGTCGCAAACAGAGCGGCAAGACATCATCGGCAAAACCGTGTTCGATGTTTTTCCGGATAACCCAGAGCTGGAAAGTTCGCCGGGTGGCCGCTTAAAAGAATCGCTTTGTGAGGTGCTGCACACCCGCCAGCCGCATACCATAGATGTGCTGCGCTACGATATTCCGGACAAGGCAAACCCCGGCAAGTTTGTAGAGCGCTATTGGTCGGTAAAGAACCTGCCCGTTTTTGACGAACAGGGCGCTATTACTTGCCTGGTGCACGAGCCAAAAAATATTACCGGCGCCGTAATAGCCCGGCAGCAGTTAGAACAAAGCCGTAGCCGCGAGATGGAAGCAAAAGCCGAAGCCGGCCAGCAGCGCATCAGGTTAGAGCGGTTGCTGGCCCAGGTGCCTGCCGCGTTTGCCATTGCCGAGGGGCCAAACCTGGTGTTTAAGTACATAAAAAAGGCCTATCAGCAGCTATTTCCGGGGCGGCAATTAACAGGCCTGCCTCTGTTCGAGGCGCTGGCCGAACTAAAAGGCCAGCCTATAGAAAGGGTGCTGCGCAAAGTGTACCAAACCGGCGAAACCTACGAAGGCAAAGAGCAGCTTATACCCATGGCTCGCCACGACGGGCAGCCGCTGGAAGATATTTACTGGAATTTTGTGTACCAGGCAATTTACGATGCCGCGGGCCAGATAAACGGTATTCTGATTTTTGCGCTGGATGTAACCGCTTTTGTTACTGCCCGGCAACAGGTAGAAAAAACCGCAGCTCAGTTACAAAACCTTAATTACGAACTAGAGCAACGCGTAGACAACCGCACCAAAGACCTGAAAGCTGCCCAGGCCGATGCCGAACGCCAGAAATTGCGCCTCGAAAAATTATTTATGATAGCCCCGGCAGCTATCTGCATTCTCGATGGGCCCGATATGGTGTATGAGTTGGTAAACCCAGGCTACCAGCAATTATTCCCCGACAGGCAGTTGCTGGGCAAGCCCATTCTGGAGGCGCTGCCAGAGATCAGAAATAACAAAGTTTACCGCACCTTTCAGGAGGTGTACCACAACGGCATTACCCACGAAGAGCACGAGCTGCTGATACCGTTTTACCGCACATCAGACGGCAAATTAGAGAACCGCTACTTCAGGTTTGTGCAACTGCCCCGCAGCAACGCGCCCGGGCAAATAGACGGAGTGCTGGTGTTTGCCTTTGAGGTAACCGAGCAGGTAGAAGCGCGCAAATCGGCTGAGCGCAGCGCCAGCCAGTTGCGTCTTATTACCGATTCTTTGCCTGTGCTGATAGGGTATCTGGACAAAGAAGAAAAGTACCGGTTTGCCAACCAGGCCTACCGCGAGTGGTTTAATACCGAGCCGGCCAACCTGTTGGGAAAACCGGTGCGGCAAATAATCGGCGCGGCGGCTTATAAGGGTGTAAAAAACTACATAAACAGGGCTTTAAGCGGCGAGCGGCTCGATTTTGAGGCCACTATGCCCTACCGCGAGAATTTCGTGAAGCACATACGTACCAGCTATGTGCCCGACATAAAAGACGGAAAGGTGCGCGGCTTTTACACGCTTGTAAACGACATAACAGCACAGGTAGAAGCCCGCGAAGCAGTGGCCAAAAGCGCTCTGGAAGCAAGGCAAATTGCCACTGAGCTGTCGCGGGCCAACGAAGAGCTCCGGCTGGCCAACCAGCAGTTAACCCACATAAACGCCGACCTCGATAACTTTATTTACACGGCCTCGCACGATTTGCGCGCGCCCATCTCTAATATCGAAATGCTGATAGAAGAGCTCTTTGGCGAACTGCCCCGCGAGCTGCAACAGCAACCCGACGTTAAACACATTGTACGGTACATACAACAGGCCATCGATAGATTTAAGAAAACCATTGCCAACTTAACCGAAATAACCAAGCTGCAGAAAGACAACCTCTACGAAGCCAAATTGCTGAACATTGCCGATGTAGTAGAAGAAGTAACCCTGGATATGATGCCGCTTATAAACGAGTCGGGCGCCGAGATACAAACCCGCATCGGGCCCGGTTTTAAGCTCTCGTTCTCAGAAAAGAACCTGCGCAGCATAGTGTACAACCTGCTCTCTAACGCCATAAAATACCGCGACCCCAGCCGCCCGCTGCAAGTGCAGGTAAGCGCCTATACCGATAGCAACTACCTGGTGCTGGCTGTGCGCGACAATGGCCTTGGCCTTAGCCCCGACAACCACTCCAAATTGTTCTCGATGTTCCGCCGTTTTCACGACCATGTAGAGGGCTCGGGCGTTGGCCTGTATATGGTAAAACGGATGGTAGACAATGCGGGCGGTAAAATAAAGGTAGAAACCACACTCGGGCAGGGCAGCACGTTTCATGTTTATTTTCCGCAAAGCACTACAGAATCGGCAAGCCAGGGCACTCAGAAATAATTGGGCTGCAACGGCCATTTTTTTGCTTATTGCAGCCTGATTTATTGCATTTGCTATATTACATGACTCAGAAACAGAAACTGATAGCAGACTTTTTGAAACGTAACCAGGGCCGCGGCTTTTACCTGGATATTTACGATAGCCTGGCCTTTGATTTTGAGGATGATAACGAGCTGAACAATACCTTAGATGAAATGGTAAAGTCGGGGATGTTACTGATAAAAACCGGCGAGGAAACAGAATATCTCCTGCCTGAAAAGAAAGGAAAAAAATAGCCCAAGCGGCTACAAAAGAAAACTGCTTTTCACACAACACCATGCACACACAACCCCAACTTACAGTTCGCGAAATTCAGGAAAAAGACATCAACTTTATTGCAGATTACTGGCTCTGCTCCACGCCGGAATATCTGCGCGCAATGGGCGCCGATAAAGCAAAATTGCCCACCCGCCAGCAGTGGGAAACCATGCTGCAAAACCAACTCGCGCAACCTTACAACCAAAAGCAAGCTTATGCTACTATTTGGGAAGTAAACGGCGAAGCGATAGGGCATTGCAATGTAAACAAAATACAGTTTGGCGAAGAAGCGTACATGCACCTGCACATCTGGAAGCCGGGCGCGCGCAAGTCTGGTTTTGGTGCAGAACTGGTGAAAAAATCGCTGCCCTTTTTCTTCGATAATTTACAACTGAAAACACTGTATTGCGAGCCTTACGCCCTAAATCCGGCGCCAAATAAAACCTTGCAAAAAGTAGGGTTCAAATTACTGAAAGAATACATCACCACTCCGGGTCACATCAATTTCGAGCAGCCTGTAAAATTGTGGGAATTATCCGCAGAAGACTTTTCTCGCAGGTAACTTATCGGTCTTTTTCTGGTTATTATAAAGCAGGCATTTATGTTCTGCCGGGCGGTTTTTTGCCCTTCGCAGCCATTTGGTAACTTTCAGAAAACGGTTTCAGACCAACTGTGAAAGTTGACGTACGGCGGCAGTAGTTTTGTTTCATTTCTAACCTATACTCACATGAAAGACCTGGAAGGAAAAGTAGCCATCGTAACCGGCGCCGGATCGGGCATTGGCCGTGAAGTTGCCAAAAGTTATGCCGCGGCTGGCGCAAAAGTAGTAGTTGCCGATATCGACGAAAAAGGCGGCGCTGAAACCGTTGCGGAAATAAAAGACGCGGGTGGCGAGGCCATGTTCGTAAAATCCGATTCGTCTAAAGACGAGGGCAACAAAGACCTGGTAGACCAAACGGTTTCTAAATACGGCGCGCTGCACATCGCGTGCAACAATGCCGGAATTGGCGGCCCCATCGCGCCCACCGGCGAATACCCGATAGACGGTTGGGATAAAGTGATTGCGATTAACCTTTCGGGTGTGTTTTATGGCTTGCGCTACCAGATTCCGGCCATTCTTAAATCGGGCGGCGGCGCAATCGTGAACATGGCTTCAATTCTGGGCTCGGCGGGCACGCCAAATTCTCCGGCGTATGTGGCGGCCAAGCACGGTGTGGTGGGGCTTACAAAATCTGCCGCGATGGAGTACGCAACGCAAAATGTTCGCGTGAACAGTGTCGGGCCCGGTTACATAGATACACCGCTGTTGTCGAGCCTCTCAGAAGAAATGTATAACGGATTGGTGGCGCTGCACCCGATTGGCCGCCTGGGTAAACCACAAGAAGTTGCAGAGCTTGTGTTGTGGCTGAGCACTGAAAAAGCATCTTTTGTAACCGGCGCATATTATCCTGTAGATGGCGGTTATCTGACGAGATAAAAGCCCCAAAATCCAGAACAAAGCTACATGCAGCACCTCCACAACAAAACATACAATAACGAGTTCGTAAACAACTTCCCCGGCGACGAAACGGGTAGCAAACAACCGCGCCAGACACCCGGCATGCTGTACAGTTTAGCCATCCCGACTCCGGTTAAAAATCCGAAGATACTAGCCTGGAGCGAAGAGTTGGCAGCAGAAATCGGCATTGCACCACCC
>JAFADQ010000317.1 GCA_023424725.1 Bacteroidota bacterium | reverse complement strand
ACTTTGGTGAATGCGCTCGTTTATCATTTTAACAACCTGCCCACCAATCGCAATGGCGAATCGCGGCCCGGTTTGGTGCACCGGATAGATAAAGACACTTCGGGCCTTTTGGTAATAGCCAAAACAGAACTGGCTATGGCATCGCTGGCGCGGCAATTCTTCGATCATAGCATAGAACGGACGTATTACGCGCTGGTATGGGGCGTGCCAAAGGAAGAAAAAGGTACCATAACCTCGCACATTGGCCGAAGTTTAAAAGACCGGAAAGTGATGACGGCTTTCCCGAACGGCGAGTTTGGCAAGCACGCCGTTACACATTACGAAGTATTAAAAGATCTGCGTTATGTATCGTTGGTGAAATGTAATTTAGAAACCGGCCGTACCCACCAAATACGGGTGCATTTAAAATTACTTGGCCACCCGCTTTTTAACGATGCTACCTACGGCGGCGATAAAGTTCTGAAAGGTACCAGTTTCTCTAAATACAAAGCTTTTGTGCAAAATGCCTTTAACCTTATACCGCGGCAGGCGCTACATGCCAAATCGCTGGGTTTTGAGCATCCGCGCACCGGCGAGTGGATGCAGTTTGATACCGAATTGCCGGCCGATTTACAGGCAGTTTTAGATAAATGGGAAGGGTATGTAAAGGATGAGTAAGTTTGCAGGCAGGCGGATTGTAAATGTGCAAATGTGCAAATGTGCAAATGATAAATTATAAAGAGTTGCCCTGCAACGGCCATTTTTTTGCCCGCTACAGCCCAAAACCTTACTTCAGCTCTTTTGCTTTATTCCAGTAAGCATCCATCTCGGCTAAAGTCATATCCTTTAACTCTTTGCCGTCTTTGCGGGCTTCGGTTTCGAGATAATTAAAGCGCTTTATAAATTTCAGGTTGGTTTTTTCCAAGGCTTCTTCGGCATTAATATCTATAAACCGGCTAAAGTTAATGAGTGAGAAAAGCAGATCGCCAAACTCATTCTCGGCGCGGGCTTTATCTATTTTTTCGGGTTCGGCAATATTAAATTCCTGCTGAAACTCGTCCAGTTCTTCCTGCACTTTTTGCCAAACCTGCTGCTTTTCTTCCCAATCGAACCCAGCCCCACGGGCTTTCTCTTGTATCCGCATGGCTTTTACCAGAGCAGGCATTCCGGACGGCACGCCCGAAAGAACGCCTTTGTTGCCTTTTTCTTTCAGCTTTAATTGTTCCCAGTTGCGCTTTACGTCTTCTTCGGTGGCGGCTTCAGTATCGCTGTAAATATGCGGGTGGCGGAATATCAGCTTGTCGCACTGCGCGTTCAGCACGTCGGCAATATCAAATTCGTTTTTCTCCCAGCCAATGCGCGCGTAAAAGATCATGTGCAGCATCAGGTCGCCTATCTCTTTTTTTACCTCGGGCATATCTTGTTTCAGAATAGCGTCCGACAGCTCATAGGTTTCTTCTATAGTGAGGTGGCGCAGGCTTTCCATGGTTTGCTTTTTGTCCCAGGGACATTTGGCGCGCAGGTTGTCCAGCACATCCAGCAGGCGGTTAAAAGCAGCCAATTGTTTTTGGCGGGTTTCGGGCGGCGTTGGGGTTGCGGTAATTTCCATTTTGTAAAGATAAAGGCCAGATCGGGGCAGCCGAAGTTTTGTTTTATATTATTTCTACCGGTTAGCAAAAGCAGAATAGCTGCGAAGGCCATTTTGTGCTGTACTGCACCATAAAACGGCCTCTGCAGGTTTGGTTTTAGAAGAAGATTAAATTAAGAATTCCAGACAATCAAAATCAGATTAATGCCGTTACTACAGGTAACTATTTCAGAATAAGCAAGCTTCCGGCACCAAACATAAAAGCCCTTTTCGTCCGGTTCTTGCTTCTTTTTTCGTTACCTTTGCAAATTAATTAAAGAGACAGAAAGTGGCGCTGATTAAATCTATTTCAGGTATAAGAGGAACAATAGGAGGGGCAACCGGAGAAGGACTTACACCGCTCGACGTAGTAAAGTTTACGGCTGCCTTTGGCACCTGGGTACTCGAAACTACCGGCAATCCGAACATTATCATTGGCCGTGATGCCCGGCTATCGGGCGAAATGGTAAGCAAGCTCGTAGCGGCAACCCTGCAGGGTCTTGGTATTAATGTACTAGATCTTGGTTTGTCTACCACGCCCACCGTAGAAATGGCAGTTCCGGCCAAAAAAGCGGGCGGCGGCATTATTATTACAGCCAGCCATAACCCAAAGCAATGGAACGCGCTGAAGCTGCTTAACCAGCACGGCGAATTTATTTCGGAAGAGAACGGCGCAAAAGTGCTGGATCTGGCAGAAAAAGAAGCCTTCGACTTTGCGCCGGTGGTAAAGCTGGGCAAATACAGCCAGAGCGATACTTTCCTGAAGAAGCACATAAAAGCCATACTTAACCTGCCACTGGTAGATGTGGCCGCCATTCAGGAAAAAGACTTTAAAGTAGTGATAGACTGCGTAAACTCTACCGGAGGAATTGCGGTGCCTATGCTGCTGGAAGCCCTGGGCGTAACCAAAATAGAAAAATTGTATTGCGAGCCAGACGGTAATTTCCCCCACAACCCCGAGCCGCTGCCGGAGCACCTGCGCGATATTGCCCGCGTTATAGAAAAAGGAAATTACGACCTCGGCATTGTGGTAGACCCGGATGTAGATCGCCTGGCCTTACTTTGCGAAGACGGCAGCATGTTCGGCGAAGAATATACTCTGGTTGCCGTAGCCGATTATGTGCTGCAAAACACCAAAGGCAATGCGGTATCTAACCTTTCCAGCACACGTGCGCTGCGCGATGTAACCGAGAAAGCGGGCGGGCAGTATTTTGCCTCGGCCGTTGGCGAGGTAAACGTGGTAAACATGATGAAGGAGCAAAACGCGGTAATTGGCGGCGAAGGCAACGGTGGCATCATTTTCCCGGAGCTGCACTACGGCCGCGACGCACTGGTTGGCATTGCGCTATTCCTTACGCACCTGGCAAAATCAGGCCTTCGCACCTCGCGTTTGCGCGCCAAATACCCTAATTACTACATGAGCAAAAACAAGATTGAGCTTACTGCCGATATTAATGTAGACGATGTGCTGGCGCAAATTCAGAAACGCTACCAGAAACAGCCCATTAATACTATTGACGGCGTAAAAATTGAGTTCGATAAAGAATGGGTGCACCTGCGCAAGAGCAATACAGAGCCTATTATCCGGATTTATTCTGAGTCTGAATCGCAGGCAACTGCCGACCACCTGGCCAACAAGATCATAGAAGATATAAAAGAAATTATAAGCGTTAAAGCCTGATAATGAATACATAAGGCTTTAACCAAAGGCGATAAAAAACAGGCCGGAGTTATCTTTTATGATGGCTCCGGCCAATTTTTTTTGTACTTTTGTGAGCTGAAAAAGATTTTTGCCTGTAACGGCCATTTTTTTGCCTGCTGCAGCCTAAAATCTCTTACTCAACCGCCAACATACTACTAAAAACTGCCAACATACCAATGCGTGTTTACCTCGATAATGCCGCTACCACACCATTAGACAAAGAAGTGTTCGATGCCATGACGCCCTTTATGCTCGAGCATTTTGGTAATCCGTCGTCTATACACACGCATGGGCGGCAGGTGCGGTCGGCGATAGAGAATGCGCGCAAAACCATCGCGGGCTTAATTAACGCCTCTCCGGCCGAGATTATGTTCACCTCCGGCGGCACCGAAGCCGATAACCACGCCATTTTTTGCACCGTTCGCAGCCTTGGTTTAGAGCACGCCATCACCTCGCCCATAGAGCACCACGCCGTGCTGCATACTATGGAGGAGTTAAAGAAAGAAGGCGTAGCGCTGAGCTATGTAAAGGTAGACGAAAAAGGCCACGTAGATTTAGAGCATCTGGACGAATTGCTGGCCACCAAGCCCCGCTCTATCGTATCTTTAATGCATGCCAACAACGAAATTGGCAACCTTACCGATATTGAAGAAGTAGCCCGGATCTGCAAAAAGTACGACGCCGTTTACCACACCGATACCGTGCAAACCATGGGGCATTATGCACACGATGTGCAAAAGCTAAATGTAGATTATCTGGTTGGTTCTGCGCATAAATTTCACGGCCCTAAAGGTGTTGGCTTTTTGTATACCAGTGCCGATATTCAGGTGAAACCTCTGATACATGGCGGAGCGCAGGAGCGGAATATGCGCGGCGGCACCGAGAATGTGTACGGCATTGTGGGCCTGGCAAAAGCGCTGGAAATTGCCTACCGCGACATGGCTGACCACCAGCGCCATATCACCAACCTTAAAACCCGCCTCATAAATAAACTGCAGGAGCAGGTAGACGATATTTGCTTCAACGGCGACTCGGCCAACCTGGATAGGAGCTTATACACCGTGCTGAACGTGAGCCTGCCAAAATCGGAAATAAACGAAATGCTGCTCTTTAACCTCGATATACACAAAATATCGGCCTCTGGTGGCAGCGCCTGCAGTAGCGGCGCCAATGCCGGCTCGCATGTGTTGCGAGGTATTTC
>JAFADQ010000310.1 GCA_023424725.1 Bacteroidota bacterium | reverse complement strand
CAACGATACCGGGCTAAGCTATACCGGGCGTGTAGAGGTGCTACCGTTTGGCGAGTTTACAAAAGGCGGAGATTATTTTGGCTCCGATCTGGCGCGCGAGCAAACACCTAAATTATCTATAGGCGGTGGCTTTAGCTACAACAATGATGCATCGCGCACGCGTGGCGAGCTGGGCAACTTTGTAGCCGAAACCCGAAACCTGGAAACAGCCCTTGCCGACCTTATATTTAAGTACAAAGGTTTTTCGGTGATGAGCGAATACATGAATAAAACCGCTGCCAGCCCGCTTCTGGCCGATTCTTCAGAGTATTTTGTGTTAGGCGACGGCTTTGTAATTCAAGCCGGATACTTATTTAAAAACAACCTGGAGCTTGCCGCCCGTTACGCAACCATAAACCCCGATGGCGAATTGTATAAAGCTGGCTTTGCGAATAAAGAAACAGAATACACGCTTGGAGTTTCCAGATATATAGTTGGCCATAATCTTAAAATACAATCAGACCTTTCTTACTCTACCATTGGCACTTTCTTATCGCAAAACCAAGACCCGGCAATGGTTTACCGTTTCCAGGTAGAATTTGCTTTTTAAAGTAAAGCCGTTTTTAAGTAAAGCAGATATCGGCGCTGGTCTGTAAGGAAAAACCGCGTTATTTAGGTTGTACCAGGTGCTTTTTTGCCCTTTGCAGCTATTTTTTTATTCGGAATAAGGTTCTATTTTTCCGTTATCTACCAAAAAAGGTTTTTCGGTTATCTCAAATAGTTCTTCGTACCTGTCAGAATAACTTTCGGTTATTATAAACGGCTTATTATTGTAGTGCTCTTTAACGCGGCGCACTTTCTCTTCGCCTTTGCAGGCCTCGCCCGCTACTTTGTAAGTTGTGCCGGTAAAAGTGGTTTTGGTACCGGCCAAGCCATCTACCGGAAAAATATCGAACAGCGGTTTTACATAAACTTCCAGCCCGCCGGTGGCGCAAAACACCTCTTCTCCCCTGCTTTTTGCCTGCTGCAGCCTTTCTATTATCTGGTTATTAAAGTTTCGCGGATATTCTCTTCTCCAGAATTCCTGGGCGTAGGCGGCTACTTTTTCCGGCGGCAAATTATCAAGGTAATTAAAAAAGTTTTCTTTAAACTCGGTTTGCCGCATCCGGTTCAGGTTTTTAAGCAGCTTAAAATACGCCATCTCAAAAATAAACCCGATCCGCCTGGGCTCTTTTGATACAATAAATTTATAAAACTCTTCTTTAGAGCTTTTAAGGTAAAACGTTTCGTTAAGGTCTATAACAACAATTTTTGCAGGAGTTTGGCTTGCCATAAAGGTGCAGGTGAGGGTTTTTATTATAGACGCAAAAGATTGATTTTGGGTTGAGTTGAATGATTATTTGGTGCCCACAGGGGTAATAAAAACCGAAAAGCCCCGGAATCGCTTCCGGAGCTTTCTACTTTCCTCTCTCACGCACATTAAAACGGTGGTTCCTCCCCATCGAAATTACTTGGCGGCAACGAGCTGCCTCCGTTCATTTTGCTGCCCATAGTTATAGATCCGGGGCTTGGGCCGTCGAAACCGCCACCAGGTGAGCTGCCTCCAAAACCACCCATATCAAAACCGGGCTCCAAATCGCAGAACTTGGTAAACTTGCCGATAAATTTCAGGTTTACGTCTTCCAGCGAGCCGTTTCGGTGCTTGGCAATAATTACCTGGCCGGTTCCTTGGGTTGGGTTTCCTTCTTCATCCTCGGTTATGCCATAATATTCGGGGCGGTAGAGGAAAATTACCATGTCGGCATCCTGCTCTATAGATCCCGATTCACGAAGGTCGGATAGCTGCGGGCGCTTATCGCCGCCGCGGGTTTCTACGGCACGGCTTAGCTGCGAGAGCGCGATAACGGGCACGCTCAGTTCTTTGGCCAGCTGCTTTAGCGCACGCGAAATAGAGGCGATTTCCTGCTCGCGGTTACCGCCGGCTTTTCCGCCTTCGGTGTTGCCGCTCATTAGCTGCAGGTAATCTATAATGATCATCTGGATGTCGTGCTGGGCCTTAAGGCGGCGGCATTTGGTGCGCAGCTCACGGATAGAAAGCGCGGGCGTATCGTCAATAAAAATAGGCGCCTGGCTTAAGCGGGCCGTTTTTACGTAAAGTTGCTCCCACTCGTACGGCAACAGATTTCCTTTCTTTATCTTCTCACTTTCCAGCTCGGCTTCGGCAGATATTAGTCGGTTTACGAGCTGAACAGACGACATTTCGAGCGAGAAAATAGCCACCGCCTGTTTAAAATCTACGGCCGCATTGCGCATGGCCGATACCACGAACGCGGTGTTGTGGGTAACCGTCATGTCTTCGAGTAAAAACAGGCGGTTGCCATCTATCTCGAAGCCATAGTAATCATCCACTATATCTTTCTCTAATGTAATTCCGGTCATGCGCCAGTTTATTTTACTGGTGCTTTGGGGGGCTTTTTTACGCGCTACCCGAACCGGAATTTTGTGCAGGTCGCCATAAAAGCGCACCCGGAAAACTTCGCACTCGTAACCGATGGCACTGATGCTGGCTTTTTTCTTTTTTAACGATGTACGGAAACCAAGCGAATCGCAAAGGAATTTTATTTGCCGGGCTAAATTTTCGTCTTTCTGAGTGATCTCAAAACCGCCGGCTTCTGGCGCGTAATGCCCGTCACTGTCTATTAGCCCGGCCAGAAGCGACAGGCGCTGTTCTGTAGAAGCAGTTAAGTAAACCTCCGGAATATGTTTGTTCTCTAAAACGCCCAGCTCGCGTAAATCCGCTTTCAGGCTTGGCGCTTTGCCGCCCTGATACCCATTATTAATGCCATAACTGGCGCAGCGGTTTGCCGGAGTGTACGCATGAAGTTCCATTTCCAACTCTCCGGCATATTCCTGTAAATATTCCACTACTTCGGCATCGGCAGAAAATATCCGTGCATCGGTTTTCTTTCCATCGCCAAGCCAAAGGCCAAGAAAATACGGGTCGATGGGCAAATCCTGGTACGGGAAATCTACTTCTACTTTATAGCCTTTGTAGTTCGATTTAAATTTATCGGATTTTGTAAGCAGATCGCGCACGGTAATGTTCAGCACATCGCCGTGTTTATGTGGCCCTTCGGTGCGGCTGCGCTTCAGCGATAAAATGTGGCTTTCGTTTACGCGGTAATCTATGCCTTTATTCTGGCGCACCCAATACATTTGCTCCCGGCCGCGGGCAATAGAAAGCACGGTGCGCGGAGTAGAGTCATCGCCCATCAGCAAATCGCCCGGCTTTACATCTTCTACATTTCGCAGGCTACCGTTAAACATTAGCACCTTTGTGCCTTTGCCCAGGCATTTACCCATACCCGGCCTGGCTGCAAGTATCACTAAATCAGACTTTTGCCATCCGGAAGTAACTCTATCCAGCGCCGTAAAACCACTCGGCACGCCGGTTAGTCCTTCCTGGTCTTTTTTGGCTTTTAGCTCTTCCAGCGCCTGGTGCATGAGCGACTGCATATTGTCTACACTGCGGCGGATGTTGTTTTCGGAAACCTGGAAAAGCGCCTGTTCGGTTTTGTCCAGGAGGTTAAAAACATCGGTGGTGTCTTCAAAAGCATCGGTTAATACCTCGCCCGAAATCCGGATAAGTTCGCGTTTAATGGCAGCCTCGGTAATAATGCGGGCGTGAAACTCGATGTTGGCTGCCGAGTTTACTTTGGAAGTAAGCTGGGTTATGTAATAAGGTCCGCCGGCAATTTCGAGCTCGCCGAGTTTGCGCAGCTCCTGCGTAACCGTAAGTATATCGATCGGCTCAGACCTGTCGAAAAGTGAAAGTATGGCGCGGTAAATGCTTTTGTTGGCCTCGGTGTAAAAACTTTCGGGCTTCAGGAGATCTATTACGTTTGTGAGTGCGTCTTTCTCGAGCATGAGCGCGCCCAAAACCGCCTCTTCCAGCTCGCGTGCCTGCGGAGGCAGTTTGCCCAGGCTGTGTGGCAAAACGGCAGCCGCATTGTTGAAAGAACTTTTCTTCCTGGCAGTTTTTACATCTATATTTCGTTGCTCCATGGTAGGCTATTTTTTGGCATCTGCAGCCTCGCGGCTTCGTGCGCAGATAAGTAATCGGGGTGTAATCAATTGGTAATCAGCAAGACAAATTCTTTCTCTTTTTCACTTCTTACTCCGCAGAATCGTTCAACTTCGCAAATACCGGATTGGGAGCACTAAGGTACGGCCAATTGCTAAAGTTTTGGGTACAATCCTACGGGATTATTTTTGTACATTTGTCTCCACAGGTTATCCACAATGGCCGACACGACCATCTTTAAACGCCTTCACCTGATCGCCATTGGCGGCAGTATCATGCACAACCTTGCGCTGGCTTTGCAGCAAAAGGGCATTTCCGTTTCCGGCTCCGACGACGAGATTTACGAGCCCGCCCGCACCCGCCTGCAAAACGGCGGCATTTTGCCCGAAACCGAAGGCTGGCATCCCGAAAAAATCACAAAAGATTTAGACGCCGTAATTGTAGGCATGCATGCCCGGCCCGACAACCGCGAGCTTTTAAAAGCGCAGGAGCTGGGTTTGCGGGTTTTCTCTTTTCCGGAGTTTATTTTTGAGCAGGCCAAAAACAAACAGCGCATTGTAATTGCGGGCAGCCATGGCAAAACCACCATTACGAGCATGATTCTGCACGTACTGCGCCACCACAACCGCAAGTTCGATTACGCGGTGGGCGCTCAAATCCAGGATTTTGATTTGATGGTGAAGCTGACCGACGACGCGCCTATTATTATTATAGAAGGCGACGAATATCTCTCGTCTCCTATCGACCGCAGACCCAAGTTTTTTCATTACCACCACCACATTGGCGTTATTAGCGGCATTGCCTGGGACCACATAAATGTGTTTCCGGAATACGAAGGCTACAAGGCCCAATTTGAGGGCTTCGCGAAGCTAACGCCAAAAGCCGGCGCGCTTATTTATTGCGAAGAAGACCCTGAAGTGGCCAAAATTGGTGCCATGCCGCTGGAAGACGTGCGTCAGATACCTTATGGCACGCATCCGCACGAAATTAGCGACGGAAAAACGGTGTTGGTTAGCAAAGATGGAAGCGAAATTCCGGTAGAAATTTTTGGCGCGCATAATTTACAGAACCTGAACGCGGCGCGCCATGTTTGCTTAAAAATCGGCATCAGCAACGAGCAGTTTTACGAAGCGATCCGCAATTTTAAAGGCGCCGCAAAAAGGTTAGAACTTCTTTCGTCGACAGAGCAAACCACTGTTTTCCGCGATTTCGCACACGCGCCGTCTAAAGTAAAAGCCACCACACAAGCCGTTAAAGCTCAGTTTCCGGATCGTAAATTAGTTGCCTGTTTAGAATTGCACACGTTCAGCAGCCTCAACAAAAACTTTTTGCCGCATTACAAAGGCGCTCTTGCCGCAGCCCACGAAGCGATTGTTTATTACAGCCCCAAAACCATTGCGCACAAAAAACTGGAGGCTATTTCTGAAGAAGAAGTGAAAGAAGCATTCGGCTCAGGCAACCTCCTCATTTTTACCGACAGCCAAAAAATGGCCAGCTACCTGCAACAGCAAAATTGGAAAAATACAAATTTATTGTTGATGAGCTCGGGAAATTTCGATAACTTTGATGTAAATCAATTAGTACAGAGTATTGGGTAGTGGGTATTGGGATTTTTCCGGATCGCCAAGCTCTGGCCTGGTTTCTAGTACCCAATAGAAAACCTGATATTCATGTATTTCCTGCGGAAATAAAGAAAAACCACGCGGGAGCTTGGCGGTCCGGATAGTGACGCTATATTAACTAATTTCCGGCCTGGCTGAACCAAGCACAAAAACTAAAAGTTACAGCAGAAATAGTTTCAATACCCAATACCCACCACTCACTACCCGCATGAAGCTTCACCTCAAAAAACCGATCGTATTTTTCGACCTCGAAACCACCGGAATCGACATTAGCCGCGACCGGATAGTAGAGGCTTGCTTTCTGAAGGTGATGCCGAATGGCGAAGAAATCACCAAAACAATCCGGATAAACCCTACCGTTCCTATTCCGATAGAATCGAGCCTGATACACGGTATTTACGACGCCGATGTGGCCGACGCGCCAACCTTCGCGCAGAAAGCCCACTTTATTTTCGATTTTATAAAAGGCTGCGATTTAGGTGGTTTCAACCTTATAAAATTCGATATTCCGGTATTGGCCGAGGAGTTTCTGCGCTGCAACATAGATTTTAGTATGGATGGCCGCAATGTGGTAGATGCCTGCAAGATCTTCCATTTAATGGAGCCGCGCACTTTATCGGCCGCTTATAAATTTTACTGCGGAAAATCGCTGGAGAATGCGCACTCTGCCGAGGCCGATACCCTTGCCAGCTACGAGGTTTTAAAAGCGCAGGTAGAAAAATACGAAGCCCAGCCGGTTACCGGAAAAGACCACATAGATTATTTTCCGGTACAAAACGACATGGCCGTGCTGCACGCCGCCACCGCGCAAAAAAGCGCCGACCTTGCCGGGCAATTGCAATATAACGATGCCGGCCAGGAAACCTTCAACTTCGGCAAATACAAAGGCAAAACCGTGGAGGAAATACTAAAGAAAGAGCCCAGCTATTACGATTGGATGATGAAGGCCGATTTCCCACTATACACCAAAAAAGTAATGACCAAAATAAGGCTGCGGATGGCAAAAAGCGCCCTGGCTTAGGGTAATAAGAATTTTTTGAAATAAGAAAAGGTGGCGCAATGGGCCACCTTTTTTGGTTTTAAAGGTTATACAGATTAATGATTACCGCTTATTTGCCCGCTTACGCCATCAAAATTGGCCTCCGCAGCTTCAGGAAATTTATTCTCTGATTCTATAATTCCGAAGAGCAAAAAGATAAACCGCGCTTAGATCAGGAGTTAGTAAAACGTATTTTTCTCGTTCATGCTGTGTATGCATTGCAGGCCGCTTTTTTCGTCGTTGCACTCGCAGCCTATTATGCGGTTGCCTTTGTAGGTAAAGTAGCAAAACTTGCACCGGTTGGCTTTGCAAATATGTTTTTGGCTAATGCGGTTTATAAAAAGCTGGCCATCGTCTGAACTAAACAACTCGAACGCCATTATCTGGAAACGTCCATACTTTCGCCCCTGCCCAACCAGATAAAACCTTGGCGCCTGCGTGGTATCGCGCCTAACCGCCCCAATTATTACATCGGTAACTACGGTTCCGTCGCCGAACTCTTTGGTGAAGCGCTCCATCAGCATTATTTTGTCTGCCACCAGTATTGCAGAATCTACCTTAATTATCTGGCCAACTACTTTTCCGAGGCGTTTCTTTTCTTCCATCACCAGCCTTATACTATCCTTTTCGGGGCTGCTGTGCTGCATATCGAAAACACTGCCCGATTTAGACGTATTTTTTTTACCGCAACTGGTTAACAGCATTGCAGAAAGCATCAAAAACGGAAAAATGTATTTTAGAAAATTTCTAACGTTCATATAAATATTTAATGCCGGTCTATCTTGGCTTATAATACTTCATTGCTTCGGCCTGGTATTTTTTCAGGTCGTTAATGCGGGTTTGCGGGGCCGGATGGGTAGATAAAAGTTCTGGGGTAGAATTGCCCCCGCCCTGCGCCGCCATGCGTTGCCAAAACGGAACAGCCGCCGCGGGGTCGTAGCCGGCCATAGCCATAAATATCAACCCTAACCTATCTGCTTCCGATTCTTGCAAACGGCTGTAGGGCAACAAAATACCCACCTGAGAGCCTAAACCAAATGCCGCCATGTACATATTTTGGGTTTCGGCAGGTTTGTTTCGCATGGCAACCGCTAGCCCAACGCCGCCCAGTTGCGTGGCCAGTTGCTGGCTCATGCGCTCGCCGCCGTGGTTGGCAATGGCGTGCGCAACTTCGTGGCCCATTACTACGGCAAGGCCGGTTTCGTCTTGTGTAACCGGCAAAATACCTGTATAAACAGCCACTTTACCGCCGGGCATTGCCCATGCGTTTACCTGGTTATCTTCTATTAAATTAAACTCCCATTGGTAGCCTTTCAGCTTGTCGGCATCGCCTTCCTGACGCATAAATTGCTCTACGGCACGCTGAATATTGCCTCCTACAGACTTTACCAGGTTAGCGGCTGCGGTTCCCTGCACCACTTTACTTTCGCCCAAAACCTGTTGGTAACTGGTATAACTCATGGCCTGAAGCTCTGAGCTTGGCACAAGTTTTAGCTGGCGCCGGCCAGTAACCGGTACCGAAGAGCAGGCACACAAAAACCAGATAAACGACAAACTCAACAATCGCTTTAACACCATTTTGTATAGATCTTATATTTTACATTTGTTCTTATACCGTTAGTACGTAAGTATTGCCCGATAAGGATATAGGAAGAAGCTATTTTTTAAAGGAATGATTTTATAACAAGGCTGGCATAACCATAGGTTTATTGTATTTTTGGGTTCCGGCAGGGGCATTTTTGATGCCTGCAGCATATTTAACTTAAACTTTTACATTCTATGAAAATTCTGGCAATAGGCAGAAATTATAGCGAGCACATTAAAGAACTGCAAAACGAAGTTCCGGAAGAACCGGTAATTTTTCTAAAACCCGATACGGCCCTGCTCCGGAACAACGCGCCGTTTTATTTCCCCGATTTTAGTACTGATATTCATCACGAAGTAGAGCTTATTTTGCGCATTGGCAAAGAAGGTAAAAACATAGATCCGCAGTTTGGCCACAAATATTTCGATGGCATTGGCGTGGGCATAGATTTTACCGCGCGCGACCTGCAGAGCAAAGCAAAAAGCAAAGGCCTGCCCTGGGATCTGGCCAAAGGATTTAACGGTTCTGCTCCGGTTTCTGAGTTCAGGCCGGTAACGTACTTTGCCGATCTGGGCAACATTAACTTCTCATTAAAACTTAACGGAAAAGAGGTGCAGAAAGGTAATTCTTCGCAAATGATCCATAATTTCGGGGAGATAATATCGTACATCTCGCGGTTTATTACGCTGCGCAAAGGCGATATTATATTTACCGGAACACCATCGGGTGTAGGGCCTGTAAAAGTAGGCGACAGGTTAGAGGCATTTCTGGAAGAAGAAAATTTACTAAGCTTTGATATTAAATAAATTACGGCTGCTCTTATTTGTTACAGGGCTGCTTTGTTTGCCTGCAACGGCACAAAAAACGGACTCCGTAGGGTATTTCCTGTTCCCGATAAGGCCGGGCACACAGAATTTTTTGTCGGGCACGATGGGCGAGCTGCGGCCTAACCATTTTCATGGCGGTATAGATATTAAAACCGACGGCAAAATTGGCCTGCCTGTTTTGGCTGCCGCCGATGGCTACATTTCGCGCGTAAAACAATCTAGCTACGGCTACGGCAACCTTATTTATATTACGCACCCAAACGGGCTGATAACCACGTACGCGCATTTGCACGAGTTTGGCGAACCGCTGGCCACGCACATACTTAAAGAGCAATACAAGCGGCAGGTTTTCGATCTGGAATTGTTTTTTAAGCCTACAGAATTTCCGGTAAACCGCGGTCAGGTTATAGGCATTTCGGGCAACACGGGCGGCTCGGGCGGTCCGCATCTGCACTTTGAGGTGCGCGACGAAAAAGGCAATCTGTTAAACCCGCTTTTGTATGGATTTACAGAAGTGATAGACAAAACTCCGCCTACTATTTTAGCCCTTGGCGTGCGGCCGCTAAAAATAGATTCAAGAGTGAATAACCGTTTTGAGTGGGAAGAATACAAGGCCGTGAAACGCGGCGCTAACTATACCATAACCGATACCATTTTCGCCCACGGAGATGTTGGTTTTTCATTCTCCGCTTTCGACAGGTTAGATGGCGCGGCCAATAAAAACGGAATGGTATCGGCAGATATGAAGGTTAACGGCCGTTCTGTATTTGCATTTAATCTAACCAAAATACCTTTTGCCAAATCGAGGCATATTTTAAAGCATACCGATTTTTGGGTGCACAAAACTACCGGCCGGTTTTTTCAGAATTGCTACCTGGAAGATGGCAACGAACTGAACATTTACAGCAACACGGTACGCAAAGGCTTTGTAAAAATCTCTCCCGATTCGGTTTACACAGTACAGCTGGTTGTAGAAGATTTTCATGGCAACCGCAGCATTTTAAACGCTGTAGTAAAAGGCCAGAAAAACGTGTATACTAACAGCCGCGCGCCAAAACCTCTGAAGCCCAAAATCACCTACGAGGTACAGGAAAACTTTTTAAAAGTTACCGCCACCGACACCTCGCGCCATGCCACCAATGCCGAGCTGTATGTTAAAAACATTCGCTACGATTTGTTGCCCAGCTACACGCACCAGGGCCGCACGGTTTATTTGTACGACCTGCGCGGCGGCCTGCCCGATTCGTTAACTTTTTGCGGCAGAAGCCTGCAGTTTACGTTTCAGCAAATAGTGCCCTCTACCGCCGATTTTAGCTTTCATAACGCCCACGCCGATCTTGCTTTTCCGGAGGGCTGCCTATTCGATACGCTATATTTAACGCACAGCCGCTACAACGGCACCTGGGAGTTTAACGATGTGCTGGTGCCCCTGGCAGGTTATTATAAAATGACGCTAAAAAACGCCGGCCCGGTAGAAGATAAAACCAGAACGTCGGCGTATGCGCTTGGCTGGGGAAATTCCAGTGCCAACGAAGGCGGCAAATGGGAAAACGACAACATCAGTTTTTCTACCCGAAACTTCGGCAAATTCGGCATAAAGACAGACGACAAACCACCTACAATTGCTCCGGTTGGCCGAACTATAAACCAGGTAAGCTTCCGGATACGCGATAATTTATCGGGCATTGCCAGCTGGCGCGCCGAGCTTAACGGCGAGTGGCTGCTTATGAAGTTTGAGCATAAAGAAGCGCTTATTTTTTCTGAGAAGCTTGACAAAACCAAACCTCTGAAGGGCAATTTCGTGCTTACTGTAACAGATAGAGCAGGTAATGAGGCGGTATATAAAACGGTGTTGTAAATTTATTAAACCGATAAAAGTTTTCTTTCACCTGAATAATTAATAGCCAATGCAACCTATCCTTCGGCATCATTTAGAAGACGTAAAAAAGATATGCAAAGATTTAAAAATAAAACGTCTGTATGCTTTCGGATCTGCTGTATCAGGCGATTTTGGGGAGAATAGTGACCTGGATTTTTTAATCTCTTTTCAGGACGATTTAACCATTACCGAGTATACCGAAAACTATTTTGCTCTTCACTACAAACTTCGCGAGTTATTTAACCGTGAAATTGATATCGTAACAGAGCGGACCTTATCGAACCCTTATTTTATAGCCAGTATAAACAATACTAAAGAGTTGATGTATGAAGCAGCATGAGGTTAAAAAATACCTTTTCGACATTTATACTTCGATTAACTCTATTAACGAATATTTAGGTAACGAAAGGGATTTTGCAAAGTATCAGGAAAATAAGCTTTTAAGAAGAGCAGTTGAAAGAGAAATAGAGATTTTAGGTGAGGCCATGAGCCGCATACTTAAAGCTGATCCTTCTGTTAAAATCGAAAATTCGAGAAAGATTATTGACACAAGAAATTGGGTAATTCACGGCTACGATAAAGTAGACGATGTTATTATATGGGGTATAATAACTATCTATCTGCCGAAGCTAAAATTGGAAATAGAGCATTTATTAAAGCAGCATTAACTTATATCTGTAAACAATTAAGTAGCTAATATGTAGTATTAATACTTCATTTACTTTAATTTTAACACTCACCACATGACATTAAAAGAAGGCGACAAAGCCCCCGGTTTCAGAATAAAAAACCAGAACGGCGAAGAGAAAACCCTGGCCGACTATGCCGGTAAAAAACTGGTGATCTATTTTTACCCAAAAGACGATACTCCCGGCTGCACTACGCAAAGCTGCAACCTGCGCGATAATTACGATAATCTTTTACAGCAAGGCTATCGGGTGGTTGGCGTAAGTGTAGACGATGAAAAATCGCACCAGAAATTTATAGCAAAATTTAATTTGCCCTTCGATTTATTGGCCGATACTGAGAAGCAAATGGTGCAGGATTATGGCGTTTGGGGCGAAAAAAACATGTACGGCCGCAAATACATGGGCATTAGCCGCACCACGTTTGTGATAGACGAGAACGGCGTGATAGAAGAAATTATTGGCAAAGTAAAAGTAGGCGAGCACACAAACCAGATCCTGAAACAGTAATTTAGGCTGTAGCGCCCTTAAAATTGGCCCTCGCTGCCTGTCCGAAACTACAATTGCTTACCTTTGCGAAAAATTTACCGGCCACCCGCGAAAGTAGCCGACCAAAAATTTAGAAAATGACCCAGGAACGCAAACAATTAAACATAGAAGAGCTGGAAGGCATTGCCTCGCAGGTTAGGCGCGACATAGTACGCATGGTGCACGCTGTTAACTCGGGCCATCCGGGCGGCTCTTTGGGCTGCACCGATTATTTCGTGGCGCTGTACTTTCATGTACTAAAGCACAACCCCGAAAACTTTAGCATGGAAGGCCGCGGCGAAGATCTGTTCTTTTTGTCTAACGGACACATTTCGCCGGTTTGGTACAGCGTACTGGCCCGCTC
>JAFADQ010000194.1 GCA_023424725.1 Bacteroidota bacterium | reverse complement strand
GTGGTGTGGGAGGTCGAAACGGGAAATAATCCCGTTTCTCCTACCCGATTATCGATCGGAAAACGTTGCAAGCTTTGCGAAGCTTTTTTTCAAGTGGTTTTGAAATATTTTAAGCTCATTTCATTACTGATTTAAACGCAAAACCAAAGTATATGCAGCGTTATATATAGGAAACAAAAAGTGCAAAAATCAGTATAAGTCTTATAAATGCTGGAGATAATTTCCAGCCTTAGTTTTCACTTTAAAAGATATAATTATGAAGAAATTGCTATCCATCCTGGCTCTTGCAATTCTTTCATTGCAGGCATATAGTCAAGCTCATAACCCGCTTTGGAGCACCAAGATCAGAAAAACCTGCTTTTATGGAATTGCCAACTCTCCCGTTCCCATTTACGATATCGCCGCTTCCGATGCCCAAAAAGTTGGCGTGGTAAGCATTTACGATAGCATTAATTTTGTTCATAAAATGAACGGCTATTGGTATGTGCTAACCGATAAAGGCGGCAATGGCTACATTAAAAACCTACGCTACCGGCCCATCGATATTGATAGTATCAAGAATGCCGAGAAGTACCGGCTTCTGGCTATAAAAGAAGCGAAAGAAAAAGCAGCGCGCGACTCTGCTCTTGCCGCCGAAAGAAGGTTGCTGGCTTACTCTACCTTCGATTCTGCCACGGCCGGGCAATTATTACAATCTAAGCTTTGGGAAGGAATGACTCCGGATATGGCAAAAATTGCGCTGGGCGAACCAATACATGCCCTCGACCCAATGGCGAATGGCAGCACTTTTGCAACCTGGGAATACGAAAGTAAATGCCTCTATTTTAATGGCGGGTGCCTGGAGGTGTACGAAGATATTGTAGAAATTCCACTACCAGAAGAGCAGCCGCAAAATTACCATGAGAATAAGCCACCTGCCGGAGCTGCGCTGCCAATTGCCGGCATGCCATCAGAAAACGCTACCGGCGGAATGTCAGATTCTCAACCCGATGTTATCAACGACGAACAAGTTGCGCCATCAGGATTATCTGAAACAGATGCCGGTTTGCCTGTTACAAATACTAAGGTTACAACTCCGGAACCTGCAGATAAACCAACCCACAGGCCAGAATCTGAGCCTGGCGAAACCCAGGCCGTAACAGAAACCGATTAACTTTAATTGGCCTTTACCGCCTATAAAAATGGCCCCTGCAGCTTAGCTGCAGGGGCCATTTTTATGTGTAGCAGAGCCTGAAAACTATTTCAACGTGAATGCTTTTTCGCCAATTTTGTGGCCTTCGGCATACAGCTCTATAATATGGCGGCCTTCTTTATATTGGCTTCCTTTAGAGTAAACTACAGAGGCAGATTCGCCGCTGTTATCGAAAAGGATATCCGTTTTAGCGGTGTAAAAAATTTCTTCTCCGCCGGCTTCAAAACTTCCGCCGCCTGTATCGAGGTTATAAAGCGCAGTGCCGTCTGGTTCTATCAGGCGAATGAAAATTTCTTTATTTCCTCTCTCGGCTACTTCATTTTTGCCAAGCTTAAAACCAATTTTAATTTTATCTACCGCGCGGGCTCTGAATTCGTCTTTCTTATCGTCTTTTTCTTTGCCGCGGCTGTTAATAATAGATACGCTTACCTGCTCGGCTTTTAATTTAGAGGCCACCGCCACCTTGTCAGACAGATCCTGAACACGCGAACGCACATTAGTTAATGTATCGGTTAGCCTGTTTTGGGTAGTTTTCAGGGTAGTATTTTCTGTAAAAAGCAGCTCGTTATCTTGCTTCAGGCGGGCAATTTCTTCGTCTTTGCGTTTTAGCTGGCGCTCGAAATTAACCGCTCTTTCGCGGTATTTTTTCTGATCGGCGATAGAGAAAGAACCGGCTCTGAAAGAACGTAACTGCTCCAGATCGGCGGTAATGCTTTCCAGGCGTGCGCGCAGCGAGTCGTTAGAAACGCCCATCGTTTGCAATTCCTGGTTTTGCCGCTCAAAATCAGATTTTAACGATTCGTACATCGCTATCTGACGTTCTAACTCGGCGTCTTTTACTTCTATTTGTTGAGCTTGTTCTTCAATGGTTCTCTTTTTCTGGTGCTGCATGTACAGCAAAATGCCGTTAATTGCAAGTAGCACAATTATAAAACCAATAATAAGCAAGCGGCGGTTGCCATTCTGCTCATATTCAGGGGTATTTCCTGCCATGTATAATTAAAGTTGATGAATTTAAATGAAAAGATTGGTCTCTACGGAGAGCAAATATACAGTTCTGATTATTGTTTACAACATCATTCTGTGCCAGATTGGTTATAAATCTTAGTTTTAAGCCAAACTTTGTATAACACGAAATTAAAGCCTGTTTGGTTACCTTTGTGCAACTAAAAATACTTTTTTATGAATGTTTCGATCCCAAATCTGCCTTCTTCTTCTAACTTTTTTCTGATGGCCGGCCCCTGCGCCATAGAAGGCGAAGAAATGGCGATAGAAATAGCGGGCAAAATAATTGAGATCACCACAAACCTCGATATTCCGTTTATTTTTAAAGGTTCTTACCGCAAAGCCAACCGCTCGCGCCTCGATTCTTTTACCGGCATCGGCGACGAGAAGGCTTTAAAAATACTGCAGAAAGTGGGCCAAACATTTAATGTTCCCGTTGTGACAGACATTCACGAATCTGCGGAGGCAGCCATGGCCGCCGAATACGTAGATGTGCTGCAGATACCTGCCTTTTTGTGCCGCCAAACCGATTTATTGGTAGCTGCCGCTAAAACCGGCAAAGTAGTAAACATTAAAAAGGGCCAGTTTTTATCGGGAGAGGCCATGCAATTTGCGGTAAATAAAGTGCGCGAATCTGGCAATCCTAATGTAATATTAACCGACCGCGGCAATAGCTTTGGCTACACCGATATGGTGGTAGATTTCAGAAATATTCCGGCTATGCAGGCTTGCGGCGTGCCCGTGGTGATGGATGTAACACATTCGTTGCAGCAGCCAAACCAAACCTCGGGCGTAACCGGCGGCCTGCCCTCATTAATAGAAACCATTGCCAAAGCGGCTATTGCCACCGGAGCAGATGGACTTTTTATAGAAACCCATCCAACGCCGGCTCAGGCAAAATCAGACGGAGCAAATATGCTGGCGCTCGGCAGGCTGGAAGATCTGTTGAAAAAGCTGGTAAGAATACGGCAATCGATTTTGTAATTATCAAGAAAGAGTTTTTCTGAACCTCAAAAGCAGAAAAATAATTTCCGGCTCTGGTACGCTGTTTTTTGGCCTTTGCAGCTTACGGAATTCCCGAAAAATTTCTGCTAAAACTTCAGAACAAAGTGTTGCTTGGGCTGCTTGTTTCTGAAAAAAACCAATCCGATAAAAAACAGATCTATCGTTAGCAGAACTTGGGGGTGGGCTTTCACCTGCCACCAGGCTTCGCGCATTTCTGCCGACCAGTGGATATCGTCGAAAATAAAAACGCTCTGCTCGTGGGCTTTCTGCAGGCAAAGGTTAAAATAACGCAGGGTTGGCTCCAGCCGGTGGTTTCCGTCTAAAAAAACAAAATCTACTTTGTTTACTTCTTCTAGCAAAGCAGGGAGCGTTTCGTCCATATTGCCTTGTAGCAGGCGTATATTTGGCAGGTGCAGCTTCGTAAAAGTTTCTTTTGCAATATCTGCGGTGGCAGGGCAGCCTTCAAAAGTATACACCTGGCCTTGCGGGGCTGCAGAGGCCAAATAAGCGGTTGTTACGCCCAAAGAGGTGCCAAGATCAAGAATAACTCCGGGCTTAAAAAACAATACCAGCCTATGCAATAACTTGCCAAATTTTGCGGCTTTGGCAGAGTGCCGGGCTATATCAGAAACTTTGCGGGTTCGGCTGGGCTTTATTAACGACCCGGCTCCGAAATCTGTAATTTGGATTTTTCTTATATCTGCCAATAAGCTTTTTCGTTGCTGCTCTATTAATCTGTAAGCATCTAAATTTAGCTTGTTGCAAATTACGTTTCGGTAAAGCTGAAATACGAACGGCGAATGTAAGTTATGCGAATTGGAAGATTCTATTCGGTAAGCAAAAAAACGAAGGGCAATTTGGGCTCTTTGCAGCAACGACTTTAGCACTATTAATTTAGCTTGTAAGGAACAACAAGGGTAAAATCCGGAATCTCTACTTCAAATTGCTTGCCATCCATTAAGCGCTCGAACAAATAGGTGCCGTTCATTTTGCCAATGCTGGTTTTAAGGTTACAGCCCGAAACATACTGATGCGATTCGCCGGGCTCCAGTACAGGCTGCTGCCCAACCACGCCTTCGCCTTCTACCTCCCGAATTGTATTATTCGAATCGAAGATGTGCCAGTGCCTGCGCAATAGTTTTACCGTAAACTCGCTGTTGTTTTCTATCGTGATTTTGTAGGCAAATACAAAATGCTGCTGCAACGGACTAGAATAATCCGGAAGAAAATTTGTGCTTACAGTAACAGTTACACCTTTTGTCGTTTTCGTTTCCATAGTAGCCCAGGGTTATCTCAAATTTACCAACATCGAAGCCCGTGCATTAGTTTGGCTCGTGCAACAATTTATTTAAATAAAAGGCTTTTTACTTTTTATTTAAATGCCGGTAAAGTTAGATTTTAGTTTTACATATTTAAAAATGGTCTACTTAATTTTTTTGCTGGTAATTTTGTTTGCAATAATGCATGCAAATTAAACTTTTAACTTGCTCTATTTATTAGACCCCAAAAGTAGCCCGTTTCGTTGTATTGCCACGAAAATAAATTTACCCTGTAACGCCCTGTTTTTTGGTGCCAGCAGAGGTACATTTGCATTAGTTTACTTGTAGGGCTGCATCTGCGTATAGGTATTGCTACGTAAAAATTATGAATATCAGTATAGAAGAAAGCTGGAAAGAAGCATTAAATGATGAATTTAATAAACCCTATTTCCGGGAGCTGATTTCTTTTGTAAAAGACGAATATAAGAGCCAAACGGTTTATCCGCCCGGAAAATTTATTTTTAACGCCTTTAACCAGTGTTCTTTTAATGATGTTGAGGTGGTTTTGCTTGGCCAGGATCCGTATCATGGGCCCGGGCAGGCTAACGGCCTCGCGTTTTCGGTAAACGATGGCATTACGCC
>JAFADQ010000157.1 GCA_023424725.1 Bacteroidota bacterium | reverse complement strand
GAATCGGGTTGGGTGTTTTGCATGTTTAAATTAAAATTGCAGATACTAAAGGTAAGAAATACTGCAAGCTGGTTTATTACTGCAGGCAAATTTTATGCTCTGATGCAGCAAAATTTGCCCCTCGCAGCATTAATTAATGCATTTCCGGTATTTAATTGCATCACAAATCAGAATTTTCCGGCCTCACCTAAGGGGTTTAGAGATGCTCTTTCTCTCCATTTTTGTTTAGCCCATTTCCGCAGATCTTCAATGTTATCAAACTCGTCGGTAATTTCAAGCCCCAGTAAAGTTTCGATTACATCTTCCATTGTAACAATGCCTGCCGTTCCGCCATACTCATCTACTACCAAAGCAAGATGGCTTTTCTTTTCTAATAATCTGGTAAATAATCCTGCCAGGGGCAGGTTTTCGTGCACAACAGGTATTGGCCGGCTAATTTCTTTAAGCGTTAAACTGCCCTCGCCTTGTACCAGGCGTTGTAGCATTTCGGTCTTTAAAATAAACCCGGTTATGTTATCTATATTTTCCTGAAACACCGGAATTCTAGAGAACCTCAGATTTTTATCGTTTTCGTAAAATTCCTGTATCGTTAGTTTTTCCGAGGCGGCGGTTATTACAGTGCGCGGCGTCATAATATTATTAACCAGCAACAGCCTGAATTTCATTATGTTGTTTATTACCCGCGTTTCGTCCTGATGCAGAATTCCTTCTTTTGCGCCCAGCTCTGTCATGGCAGTGAAATCGGCGCGGCTAAGCACACTTTTTCCTTTGTCCTGCTTCAGGCGTTTGGTAATAAACTGAGAAAAAATAATTACCGGATACAGCGGAGAGTAAATCAGGATTTTAAGCGCGCGCACCGTAAATGGAGTTAACTGTTTCCAGTAATTCGCGCCCAGGGTTTTCGGTATTATTTCGGTTAAAATCAGAATTACGATCGTTAATATAACCGATACGATAGTTAGCACTTCTTCTCCCCAAATTAATTGCGCCTGAGCGCCTACGCCTGCCGCGCCAATAGTATGAGCAAATGTGTTGAGCGTTAAAATTGCCGCCAGCGGCTTGTCTATATTGTCTTTAAAATCTTGCAGGTCTTTACTTAAATCAGGTTTTTTTTCTTTTAATATGCTGGCATGAGAAGGGGTAATGCTAAGTAAAGCTGCCTCGAGCAACGAACAAAGAAAAGAGAAAAATAACGCTGTACCGAGGTAAAAAAAGAGTAACCCCATAAGTTCGGATAATGGTATATTGTACTAACGAGTATACAGTTTAAGAGTTATTGGCCCTTGCTGTTTGCCCGCGTTTTCTTATATCCGTTATGATAATAAAAGTCTTCTGTTCAGCCTGAAACAATTAAAATATTAGTACCAACTTTTTAAGAGTTGGCTAAGGGCATAGCGAAAAAAAGCCCTGGCCAGGAATTACGGAGTGGTTAAATTTCTCAACTTTTATTTTCCTGATCGATAGGTTTTAAAATAGGTAATTGCAGGTGAAATTTAACAGCGATAATCCGTATAAGAATTACCGTGCCGGCAGCTACCAGTTCCGGGAAAGGCCGCGGTAAATTAAAGTGGTAACAAATAAAAAACACGATTCCGCCTGCGATAGAAGCCAGCGCGTACAGATCTTTCCGGAACAAAAGCGGCACTTCGTTAATTATAATGTCGCGTAAAACGCCGCCCACCGAGCCGGTAATAGTACCCAGAATTATACAAACCCAAACAGGTAAACCGGCATCCAGACTTTTGCTGATTCCGGTTACGGTAAAAAGCCCAAGGCCAATCGCATCGAAAAGAAACAAGGTATTGCCAAACCTGAAAAGTTTTTCTTTAAACAGAAGTATCGCCAGAAACGCTACGCCTGTTGCCAGCAAATACTTGCTGTCCTGCATCCAGAATGGCATTGTGTCGAGTAAAATATCTCTGGTTGTTCCGCCGCCAATGGCAGTTACCAGTCCGATAACATAAGCTCCAAACCAGTCTATATTTTTACCGGAAGCCAGGCGTATGCCGCTTAGCGCGAACACAAAGGTGCCGATTACATCTAAAAACGGTATTAAATTAAGTTCCGACAGGTAAGACATAGCGCATAAAAGTAGTACACTATACGTGTTTAGCCGTTCAGAATAAGAAATTATTTATTTGCTAAGGATTTTGCTCTCTGGCGCATTGGTTTTTGCCCTTTGCAGGTTATCCGCCACAACTTATAAGCAAAAGAAGGCAATTAGTTCTGAACCAGAAATTCCATTTATTAAAACAAGCGGGTAATTACGCGCCAAAGCAAATTTTAACCTGGTAACAAAAAAAGGTGCTTTAGCCCCGGAATTTTTTATTTTAATGAAGGGAGTAAAACAAAAAACCCTTGCAACTAATTGAGTTACAAGGGTTTACCCGTTAGGGTTGTGGTCGTGAAGGGAGTCGAACCCCTAACCTTCTGATTCGTAGTCAGATGCTCTATCCAGTTGAGCTACACAACCGATTTGTGGATGCAAAAGTACTACATCTGGCCGGATTTGCAAACTTCCGGCCTAAAAAAGTTTGCTTATTTTTCGTCGGAGGCGTGGTAGTCTTTCTTATTCAGGGCTTTGCGAATGGCGCGGGTAAAGAAATAAAGCAGGCCAAACATAGATACAAGCACCAAACCGATCACGAAAAGCTGGTAACTGCTGTCGGTGCCGGGGTTTTGCAGTAGCTCTAACAACTGCTGGCCCTGGGTGCCGAGTAAGTAAAAAAACGTGGTGCGCGGCAACATGCCAATTATCGAGCCTAACAGGTAATCGCGCTGCCGCACCTGCATCAGCGACAACACAAAGTTCATTAAGGCGAAGGGTAAAACAGGCGACAGGCGCGTCATCACAATTACTCCAAACTGCTGCCGGTCTAGTTCGTGCAAGGCCACAGATACTTTATCGAAGCGGTGTAAAAAAGCCCAAAGTTTGCCATGATCTATGCTGTTGGCGATAAGGCGGGCAATAATTAACGCCGCTATGTAGGCTGCCACCATTCCCGGAAAGCCGCTCCACCCAAAAATAAAACCCGAAATAAGCGCCACAAACGTGGTAGGAGTAAGGGCCAGCGCCATGGTAATGGCCACCACCAGAAAGTAGAGCACCTCTTGCCACCAGGTTAAATTATCGAGCAGGGCAGGGTTGTTATAAAAAACCGTAAGCAAGGCCGAGCTGCCCACCAGCGGAATAACCGCCAGCAGCGCCATCGAAACAAATGCCGAGAGGTTCTGTTGTAATAGTTGCCGTATAAACTTTATCATGCTATTATTCTGCCTCTCTTTTACGGGATTGCCGGCAAATGGCTAACTTGCGGCATAAAACCTTGCGCCTTCGCCAGCCTTTTGGGCGGGTAAAGTTCAGGAAAAAGATTGTAACGCGGCCATTAGTTTTTATCTGCCGTTAGTTCTGCCAGAATAAGCTGCAAGGCTCAAAAAATACGTCATCACAACAGAAAAGTACCACATGAAATTCGGAACCAAAGCTATCCACGCGGGCGTACATCCAGACCCAACCACCGGCGCTATCATGACGCCTATTTACCAGACATCTACCTACGCCCAAACCTCGCCCGGCGATCATAAGGGCTATGAATATTCGCGCACGCACAACCCAACGCGCACCGCACTGCAAGATGCCCTGGCAGCCCTCGAGAACGGCAGGCACGGCCTGTGTTTCGCATCCGGAATGGCAGCCATAGATGCCGTTGCGAAGTTATTATTGCCCGGCGACGAGGTGATATCTACCAACGATTTATACGGTGGCAGCTACCGCATTTTTACCAAAGTTTTTCAGCGGTACGGCATTAAGTTTCATTTTATCCCGATGCAGGACATCAGCAACATCGAGAATTATGTAAACGAAAAAACCAGGCTGATCTGGATAGAAACGCCCACAAACCCGATGATGAACATCATCGACATAAAAGGCGCGGCCGCCATAGCCAAAAAGCACAATGTTTTGCTTGCCGTAGATAACACATTTGCCACGCCGTACCTGCAAAATCCACTAGATCTGGGTGCTGATTTAGTGATGCACTCGGTTACCAAATACCTGGCAGGCCACTCAGACGTGGTGATGGGCGCTTTAGTTCTGAACGACGATACATTGCTGGAGCAACTCGCTTTTATGCAGAACTCCTGCGGCGGCACACCCGGCCCGCAAGATTGCTTTCTGGTGCTGCGAGGCCTAAAAACCCTGCACCTGCGCATGCAACGCCACTGCGAAAACGGGCGCAAAGTGGCCGAATTCCTGAAAGAACATACGAAGGTAGAATCGGTGCGCTGGCCTGGTTTCACCGATCATCCAAACCACGACATTGCCAAAAGCCAGATGCGCGATTTTGGCGGAATGATCTCGTTTGTGCTGAAGGGCGATAAAATGGAAGACGCTATAAAAGTGCTGGAGAAGTTTAAGTATTTCACTTTAGCAGAATCTTTGGGCGGAGTAGAAAGTTTGTGCGGCCACCCGGCCAGCATGACCCACGCCAGCATTCCCAAAGAAGAGCGCATGAAAGCCGGCTTGTCAGATTCTTTAATCCGTTTGTCGGTAGGAGTAGAAGATGCCGAAGACCTGATAGAAGATTTGAAACAGGCTATTGAGTAATAAGCAGATGTGTAGATGTGAAAATGCGCAGATGTGCAAATTTGCAGATAATTAATGTGAAAATGTTCACGTTAAGGCAGCGCCTTGTGGCCTCACCTTGTCTGTAAGAAGATAACAGGTAACTTAAACCAAAAAGAGGTTGTCAGGATTGGCAGCCTTTTTTTGATGAAATAAGTTGGGCAGCAAAAAGCTGCAAGGGCCAAAATAGCGTATGCCGGAGCACAAAAAAACAGGATTTATTGGCTGGGTCAGAATCTACAATCAGAAAACAAATTTCTTTTATTTCACAATGCCAATAATGATGCTTTGCTGCTTACTCGAACACGAAAAGAAAACTGTTTAACTTATTTTAATATTTAAATGAATTTTCAAAACACCGGAATAAATTGCCTGTTAACTACCTGAATTCTTTTACCGAACAAAAACCGCTGCCTCAAAATACCATCGATGAAAAACCAGTTTTTACTGCTTCTTTTGCTTTTATTCTCCATTCAGGGCATTGCGCAAACCCGCAATTTCACCATCAGCGGTTACATTAAAGAAGCAGCCACCGGCGAGGAGCTTATTGGCGCGTCGGTAATGATAAAAGAACTGCCCGGAACCGGCGCTGCCGCAAATGCTTACGGCTATTATTCTCTCACCATTCCGGAGGGAAACTACACTGTTTCGGCCCAGTTTATCGGCTTCGAAACCCAAACGCTGCAGGTAAACCTTAACGAAAACAAAAAGCTTAATTTTAGTTTAAAAGAGCAAGGCACTGAGTTGCAAGAAGTAGAGATTTCGGCCACCAAAGAAGATGCCAATATTACCCAAACCCAAATGGGAGTTTCTAAGCTCGATGTCCGCGAAATAAATAATATTCCGGTGTTGTTTGGCGAGAAAGATGTGCTGAAAACGCTGCAGCTTACGCCCGGAGTGAAAACCGCCGGCGAAGGCACGAGCGGCTTTTATGTGCGCGGCGGCGGCGCCGACCAAAA
>JAFADQ010000119.1 GCA_023424725.1 Bacteroidota bacterium | reverse complement strand
GCTTGCTCCGGCCAGGTCTGCGGTTAGCCAAAGGTTTCTGAAATACCCCCAGGTATTATTAAATACACCTATCAACAGCATCATAGGGCTGAAAAACTGCGCGGCGAAGTAAAGGTTTTCGTAAAATTTCTGATCGCCCATAACTTCGAAACCAGAAAAGGCATCTATGCTTAGTAAGACCACTTTAAAGGAAAGAGAGCCTATTATCAGATTTCTCAAGCGCTTGTTTTGCAGCAGTAAAGCAAAATATACATTGCCGCCAAAGCTTGCTCTTTTAACCTCTTTCGCTGTTTTATGCGACACAATGTTACGCTCAGTCAGGTAATCGGCAATTAGCATAAAAACTGCTGAGACAGCACAAACTAATGCCGCCAGGGACAACGATTCGGCATGTGTGAAGAGACTGTACAACAGTCCGCTAATTCCTAAAGCAAACAATGCAAAAGCGGTGTACACCGAGGTCTGCCAGTGTAGTTTACGGTCTGTAAGGGTTTGGATAAATCTGCGCGTGAGATGAGTACCGAATAGCAACAAAGCGGCCAGGGCAAAGTGCGCAGCAGAAAAGTAAGCGGAGAAGGCAGTTATGATTACCAAGACATAAATCCAGACCAGAAAAAACGGCGAGGTGATTTCAAGCAGCAGACTTGCGCAATACCGCAGGCCTGGACTTAACGGAAATATCTTCGGCAGGAAATCTGTTTTTGGCCGGTAGTAGGGCATGTAACCTCGCAGTAGTGTAAGCACCGGGATCAGGAAAAACAAACCCGCCATCATCCATTCCTTCGATAGCTCGGGAATTTCTTCCTCCACCAGCGGTTCGTCCAGCAGCCAGGCAAATCCCCAGGCATAAAACCCTAATACTATAATCCCCAGCAATTCCCAAAAATGCTTCAGCCCGCTCTTGTTTCTGAAGGAGTTGATGGCCTTGGTCCGGAGTAGAAATAGCAAAAGCTGCATGAGGCAATTTATGGGGTGTGAGGGGGAATTAGTCTATAATGCGGTAGTTTCTGGTGCTTACAGCCTGTTAATCCTTCGCCTTATACAACTTCTCGTACAGCTTGTGCCGGAACTGGCGGTATTCTTTCAGCACGGCCACGGCCGCGAAAACCGCGATGCCGATGAAAACCGGGTAGCCTACAAACAGCCATTTGTTGTACAGCGGCAGCAACATTAATCCGGCGGCGGCCATCAGCACAAAAGCAAAAGCTACGGAGGTGGTTTGGCGCATGGCCTGAAACTTTAGAATTAGTTTAGGTTGATAAATAGAAGAAATAATGCTGATCGGGAGCCCAACGGCAAGCGAGCCGAGGTAGAAGAAAACGAAAAAAGATTGTTTCTCGCTTGGGAAGCAGAGGTAAATTCCGGTGATGATCATATCTGCCAAAAGCGGGTAAAGCAGGAGTTGCCATTGCAGTTTTGCCAGATCCCAGGAGGTGGCGCCGGTGCGGTCGGCGGTGAGCCAAAGGCTGCGGAAATGCCCCCAGGTGTTGTTAAAAATGTAACTGAATAGCAGCAACGGCCCAACCACAAACAAAATCACCGGTGACTGACGCGAAAATTCCCCATCGCCGAATTGCGCCGAAGCCACATCTATCCCCAAAAAAACGGCTTTAAATGCGAGAGCCATTAGCAAGGTTACCCGGATGTTTTTGCTTCTTAATAAAAGCGATAAAAATAAATTACTGCTGCCCAGAAAAGAGGTTTCGTTTTTTTCTTTATTGGCGATAATGGCTTTGTCGGCTAAAAAATCGGCAAGCAACAGCATCGGCATAAACGCTGTTATCAGCCAGATTCCCCAGGGTTTTTCGTTTAGCAAAAAATAGCCGCCCGCAAGCGCTGCAGCAACGGCGCCAAAACCTAAACCAACCGACAACGAGTAATTTCCACTTTTTCGGGCAATTTGTTTTTCGATGTTGGTTTGAAGCAGCCTCCGCAGGCAATGTGCCCCAAACAATACCGATAAACACGCCGCGAATTGCGCCCCGCTAAAACTACCGGATGTTAAAAAGATTACCAGCAAAGCCAGCAGCAAAAACAAAAAGTGCGACGATGTAAGCTCCGAAGCCAGATTTGTAAAAAAGCGCAACCTGTGGCTTACCGGATACTGGCCCGAAATTGGGTCGCGGCGCGGCGAATAACTCGGGAAGAAACCCCGCGTTAAAGTGAAAAATGCTAATACTCCACAAAGGCCCAGGAAGAAGTAAAGCTGTATAGTAAACTCACTTTCTTCTGCCAGTTTATCGTAAATAAAAGCAAAACCGAACGCGTAGGCCGCAATAAATACTAACAGCAAAAACTGCAGCAGCACCCGCCACCATACCTTATTAATAAACTGGTTCGCCAGCCTTATTTTTATGGTATACAATATCAGATCCATCACGCTTAATTCATTAGCCAATCTATGCTTTCCAGGTTGCTGTTGGCTGGTTTTAGCCACGAAAAAACCGCCTGGTCTATCATGTTGCTGCCACCTTCGGTAAACTCCTGCAGGCTGCCGTTAAACAGTAATTGCCCTTCCTGCAGTATGCCAATGTGCGTGGCCACCCGCTCTACGTAGCCCAAATCGTGCGACGAAATAAGCACGGTGCGGCCTTCGCGGTAGCGGTTTATAAATTGCACCAAAAGCTGTGCGGCCACCGGATCGAGGCCGGTAAATGGCTCATCGAGCAGCAGCACGTTGGGGCGATGTAAAACGGCGGCGCACACGCCAAGTTTCTTTTTCATGCCGGTGCTGTAGCCTGCTACGGGCTTTTTCAGGTCTTGCAGGTCTTCGAAAAAGTAGGCGGCCATGCTGTCTATTTTCTGTTTCAGTTCGCTGGCCGGAATTTTGTAGAGACGGCCTACTAAATTCAGGTATTGCAGGCCGGTTAGTTCCTCTATAAGCGGGTTGTCTTCTACCAGCGCGCCCATGCTCAGGCGTACCTGTTGCTCGGCCTCCTGGTAGCTCAATCCGTTTACCAGCACCTGCCCGCTGTCGGGTTTTACCAGATCCAGAATTGCGTTGAGCAAAGTGGTTTTTCCGGCGCCGTTTTTCCCGATCAGGCAGAAACACTCGCCACTGATTATAGAAAGGTTTAGGTTTTGGAAAACCTGTTTCTTGCCGTATGTTTTAGATAAGTTTTGTACCTGTATGCTCATTGTAAACTAAAAGTGAATATTTTACCAGGCAAGATCCTGGCGGTCCGGATCGCCAGGTTCTTGCCTGGTTTTTTAACCTGCGAGGGCCAAATTTTACCCTGTTACAGCCCGAAAATTGACCGCCGCAGCTTCGGAAAGTGAAACTACAACAAAAATTATAGGCTAAAAAGGCGGGATATAACTTTTACAGCTTACAACCGAAATTTTAACGCTACAAACAATATGCTTATTCCGGATGGCTTTACCGTTCTTTACCGATAATTTGGTAGTTTTGTATCCGTCTTTTAAACCACATTCTACATGAAATTTTTTGTTGATACCGCTAACCTGAATGAAATCCGCGAAGGGCACGACCTGGGCGTGCTCGATGGCGTAACCACCAACCCATCTCTGATGGCGAAAGAAGGCATTAGTGGCCACACCAAAATAATGGCGCATTACGAAGAAATCTGCAACATTGTAGACGGCGATGTAAGCGCAGAAGTAATCGCTACCGATTACAAAACCATCATCGAAGAAGGCATGGCCTTATCGGAGATCAGCGATAAAATTGTGGTGAAAGTACCCATGATCCGCGACGGTGTAAAGGCAATCCGCTATTTCTCCGACAACGGCATCAAAACCAATTGCACGCTAATTTTCACGGCAGGCCAGGCGCTGTTGGCAGCCAAAGCAGGAGCCACCTACGTATCGCCGTTTATTGGCCGCTTAGACGATATCGCTACCGACGGCATGCAGTTGATAGACCAGATCGTTACCATTTTCCGCAACTACGGCTACCCAACCGAGGTGCTGGCTGCTTCTGTTCGCCACACCATGCACCTGTTGCAGTGCGCTGAAATTGGCGCCGATGTGGTTACCTGCCCGCTAAACGTAATTACCGGTTTGCTTAACCACCCGCTTACCGATGCCGGTTTGGCCAAATTTTTATCGGATCATAAAAAATTGAATGGGTAAAAATAGTTGCTGATTGTTGATTGTTAATTGTTGAATTCAGGAATCAATTTCGTTGCAGACTTTAAACAATCAACAACTAACAATCAACAATTAGTAAAATGTACATTATCAAGGTTAAAGGCAAGGCCAAAATTCCGGATTACATACAACTGCGCGACGAAAATTTCGTGCTGATTGCCTATTTCCGTGCCGACCGCCCTTTAACCAAGCTCGAAAAGTACGGTCTCGAAGGCAAGGAGCTTGAGCTGGGCGCGCTGATAGAGCAGTTGCCGTTTGGTAAATTGCAGAAGCTGGAGGTGTGAAAGGCGTATAGCGTAGTGCGTATTGCGTATAGCGTATTGCGACAAACGGATTTAATGACCTGCATAAACCCAAGCCTAAGAATTTCGATTTGACTAATTTATTTCAACTTCTGAACGAAAAATCGCACTACGCATTACGCACTACGTAAT
>JAFADQ010000360.1 GCA_023424725.1 Bacteroidota bacterium | reverse complement strand
TGTATCTGCCCTGCTTGGGGTAATACCAAGTGTTATCAGCACCTCTTCGTTAGCGGCTTCCAGGGCTTGTTCTATAACCGATAGAAAAACGTTTTCTTTTAAAATAAGATGATCTGAGGGGGCTACTACAATGCGGGCATCGGCATTGCGGCTCGCGATTTTATAGGTTGCATAGGCTATGCAGGGGGCGGTATTGCGGCCTACAGGTTCCGATAGTATCTGGCTGTCGGCAATAAAGGGAAGCTGCTCTTTTACAAGGCTTTGGTAATCTTTGTTTGTAACAACAAAAATGTTCTCTACAGGGCAAATATTACGAAACCGCTCTACGGTTTGCTGCAGCATGGTTTGCCCAACGCCCAGTACATCGTGAAACTGCTTAGGATAAGTTGTGCGGCTAATTGGCCAGAACCGGCTACCGATTCCGCCTGCCATTATTACTACGTAGTGGTTTTCAGACATGCTACACCAGGCCTTCTTTCAATAGGTCGTGTAAGTGAATAAAGCCCTCAAATGTACCATTTTTTGTAACAACAAGCTGTGTTATATTCTTTTGCTGCATAATGGCAAGGCCCTCAACGGCATAGGCATCGGTTTCGATGGTAAGCGGGTTCCTGGTCATAATGTCTTTTGCCACAACAGTATCAAGCGTGTTGTATTGCGAAAGCATCCGCCGCAAGTCGCCATCGGTTATAATGCCCGTTAATTTGCCCTCTGCAGCCTGCACCGCGGTAGCACCCAACCTTTTCGCGCTTATTTCTACAATTATCTCTTTCAGGGAGGCCGTTTCTGCTACGCTTGGTCTTTCGTTTTGCCTGAAAACATCATCAATTTTTAAATACAAGCGCTTACCAAGGGAGCCGCCCGGGTGCAAATTCGCAAAATCTATACTGCCAAAACCACGGGCCTCTAATAAACAAACCGCCAGCGCATCGCCAACGGCAAGCGCTACGGTTGTGCTGGTAGTGGGTGCCAGGTTGTGCGGACAGGCCTCTGCATCTACATGTGCGTTCAGAACAAAATCCGATTGCTGCGCCAGGTAAGAACCGGTATTAGAAACCAGGGCCGCCAGTTTAGAGCCTTTACGCTTTAGCAAGGGCACCAGCACCTTTATTTCGGGTGTATTGCCGCTTTTTGATATGCAGATAACGAAATCTTCGGGCTGAATCATCCCTAAATCGCCATGAATGGCATCGGCCGCGTGCATAAACAAAGCCGGTGTTCCGGTAGAATTTAAGGTGGCTACTATTTTGGTGGCGATATGCGCGCTTTTGCCTATTCCGGTTATTACAACACGTCCATTACAGGCCAGAATAGCTTCTACACAGTCCGAAAACTGCTCATCAAGGGCGTCGGCGATATTTTCTATCGCTTTTGCTTCCTGATGAAGCACTTTTTTTGCAATTTTAATGAGTTTATTAGCTGCTTTCAAGTTATCTTTGTCTAAAGGGCAAAATTAAGTATCCAAATCGAAACAAGTGCAAGAGGCTCCATTAATATTAACGCAAACCGAAACTGACCTGAAGGAAAAGCTGAAAGAAGTTTTCGGCTACGATCAGTTTCGAGGAAATCAGGAAGCGATAATCCGCAACCTGATGGACGGTCATAACACATTTGTGATAATGCCGACCGGCGCGGGCAAATCGTTGTGCTACCAACTGCCTGCCCTGGTGTTGGAGGGTACCGCAATTGTAATTTCTCCGCTTATCGCCCTGATGAAAAACCAGGTAGACCAGCTAAATGCTTTTGGAGTAAATGCCCAGTTTCTTAACTCTACGCTTAGCAAAGCGGATATGACGAGGGTAAAGAAACTGACTATAAGCGGAGAATGCAAACTTTTGTATGTTGCCCCCGAATCGCTTACCAAAGAAGAGAACGTAGAATTTCTGCGCAAAGCTAATATTTCTTTTGTTGCGATAGACGAAGCACACTGTATTTCGGAATGGGGACACGATTTCAGACCTGAATACCGCAGAATTCGGTCTATTATAGACCAACTGGGTAACCTGCCTATTATCGCTTTAACAGCAACCGCCACGCCAAAAGTACAGCTCGACATACAGAAAAACCTGGGCATGGACGATGCTTCGCTGTTTAAATCGAGCTTTAACCGCACAAATTTGTATTACGAAGTGCGGCCAAAGCACAATACAAAAAAGCAGCTTATACAGTACGTTAAAAAGCACAAAAACAAGAGCGGTATTGTATATTGTTTGTCGCGCAAAAAGGTAGAAGAAATTGCAGAATTACTTAAGGTAAACGATGTTAAGGCCCTTCCCTACCATGCCGGCCTCGACCCTGGAGTGCGCATGGCCAACCAGGATGCTTTTCTGAACGAAGAAGCCGACGTAATTGTGGCTACCATTGCCTTTGGGATGGGCATAGATAAGCCAGACGTTAGGTTTGTGATTCATTACGACACGCCAAAATCTATAGAAGGTTATTACCAGGAAACCGGCCGCAGTGGCCGCGATGGCCTGGAGGGTAACTGCCTCATGTTCTACAGCTACGACGACATTATAAAGCTGGAGAAATTTAACAAAGACAAGCCCGTAACCGAGCGCGACAATTCGCGGTTGCTGCTGCAGGAAATGGCTTCTTACGCCGATTCTGCCGTTTGCCGTCGTAAACAGTTACTCCATTATTTTGGCGAAGCCTACGAGAAAGATTGTGGTTTTTGCGATAACTGTGTGCACCCTAAAGAGAAATTTGAGGGCAAAGACGAGGTGCAACTTGCTTTACAGGCAGTAGCGGCAACTCAGGAGCGCTTCGGAGTAGACCATATCGCGCATGTGCTGATGGGCATGAATAACCAGTATGTGGTAAGTTACGGCCACGACAAACTGCCCATGTTCGGCAAAGGCCGCCAAAACGACATGCAGTTCTGGACCTCACTAATCCGCCAGGCCTTACTATCCGGGTACCTGGAAAAGGACATAGATAATCCGGGGAATCTTTTAATGACTGATAAAGGGCGTGCATTCGCAGAAATGCCACACTCCTTTATGATCACCAAAGACCACGATTACGAGAAAGACGTAGCCCATGAGGAACAGGAGGAACGCCAGCCCTCTGCCGGGCACGACGAGGCTTTGTTCGATATGCTGAAAGGCTTGCGGAAAAAACTTGCTCAAAGCATGAATTTGCCCCCTTACGTTATCTTTCAGGACCCCTCGCTGAAAGAAATGGCCACTACCTACCCTACTACCAAAGAAGAACTAAGCCATATTTCGGGCGTAGGCATGGGCAAAGTGCAGAAATTTGGCAAGCCATTTTTAGATCTGATCATCAAATACGTAGACGACAACGATATAACCACTGCCTCTGATGTAATTGTAAAGTCGGCTGTTAATAAATCTAAAATCAAAATCTATATCATTCAACAGATCGATAAAAAAATGGACCTGGAGGAGATAGCGCAGTCTAAAAGCATCTCTATGAATGAGCTTATAGAAGAAATTGAGCACATTTGCTACTCCGGCACCAAGCTTAACCTTAATTATTACATAGACGGAATTCTGGATGATGACCGCCAGGACGAAATTTTCGATTACTTTATGACCGCGCAGGACGATAGCATTGCCGCCGCCATAAAAGAGCTCGGAACTGACGATTATACTGAGGAAGACCTGAGGTTAATGCGCGTTAAATTTTTGTCGGAATACGCGAATTAAGGATTTTTAAAATGCGCATAACTACAAAGCCCGGCCAATACAGCCGGGCTTTGTTATCTATATTACTTAGCTGCGAAGGGCAAAATCAGGGCCATTAGCGGGTAAATTTCAAACTTTAGCTTGCCAGTACTTCTGCCAATCTTTCTGTCGCTTTGCCATCGTCTTTATAAAAATAATCTTTTATAAACTCCGGGCATTGGCTACCTGTTTTACATACCCTATTAAAATCTATATCTTCTGGTTTAAAAGAAAAGAAATCCAGACCGGAGGTAACCTTTAACCGGATTAAATGCTCTTGAATAGCGGACCCGAGAAGCCTGAAAATTATAGTTGGCTTAAAGTAAATTGCCGGAATAAGTAGTGTAGAGAAAGTACCAAAACAACCTTCTGCTCCTTTTATAAGGTCCACAATATCCTTATCATCTTTAACATATACAATATTAGGATTTTTTACTAACCAGGTATCGTTGTAATTTTCGGGGTGTAATTTCACCACAAGTTTGCTTCCTTTATTACTGCAAAAGTCTGCCAGTTTCTGGTAAAACCCGTTCATTTGCCCGGTACTTATGCCTACCGAAAAATATTGATTACTGGCAAGCGGTTGATCGATTAGTAAATAATACTTAAAAGCGAAGGGAGAAGAAGCAGAGGTATTAGTAAAAATTTTGTCATACTCTGGCGTACCAATGTAAAAGAACTTGTCTGGGTTGGCTTTGTCCAGAGTAAAGTATATTTCAGCATTTTTCTCAGAATAGCAAATGTAATAGTCTGGCATTCTGGATCGGAATCTTAACAGCCTTGCAGCCAGGAATTTGCCTTCTCTCTGAAGAATAAGAAGGAAAAGAAACAATTTAGCAATTTCTGTTACCGTAATTTTTGAAAGTACACTCGTAATAAATTTAACCGAACTCCCTTTGGTTTTAATATCTCTAGGCTGCTGCAGGTTATTTTTATCTATTTGCGTTCTAAACTTTTTGCTCGATTTCTCTACTTTCCGGTATACCTGGTAGTTTTGGGCTATGCCGTGCTGGCAAATATATGTTGTAACCCCCGCAGCCCTGCAAGCAATGTTTAAGGCAATAGAGTAGCCCGAACATATACCCATAAAAATCACTTTTTCGGGTTTAAGTCGTTCTAAAATTGCCATTGGCGAGTCAAAATCGCCCCAATAAATCACGTGGGATGTTGTGAACCGGATATCTTTTTGCGGCTCGGAAATATAGTAGAGATAAACAAAGTTAAAATGCTCTTTTAGTTTCTCGAAAGGCTCTACCCAGCCACCACGGGTGTACCCCCAACAAAGAAGTATAGTAGGTTTATTAATTTTGATATCCTGATTCAAATTAATAATCTTATGAAAACTGTGTCTTAAAAGTAATTCTTACCAAGAAATTAAGATTCAGAAAAACCCTGCATTTAGGATTATGTAGAATAAGGTACAGCTTAAAATTTGATTACATAAAATTGGCTGCAAGCATCATTTTCAGGGGCATCAGAGAGCAAAATTAATAAATAGCTACTATTCTATATAACCCTGCATTCAGGTCTTTGTTCCTCTTAATTTTTAGGGTGAGTAGTATCAGCGAAAATCCGCTGATAATTATATTCCCGCAAGCAATCCCATTCGCTTTTAAGTAAAGCTATAGCTACTACATCGTGAAAGGCTCCATCTTTAAAGGCATGCTGGCGAAGATAACCTTCTCTACGGAAACCGAATTTTTCGTGCATTGCTATTCCTTTTTGGTTAAAAGAAAACACCTCTCCTATTAATTTATTAAATCCTAAGATATTAAATACATAATCGATAAGTTTAAATTCTACTTTAGAACCCGTTTTTAAGCCTCTTTCTGCAAGTTCGCCCAGATAAAAAGTCCAGTGGCACGATTTAAACCGCGTGTTAATGTTATAAATACCAACAAGTCCTATTTTTTTTCCCAGATAAGAAATTACCCAATATTGTTGGGTTTTATCTTCACTTATCCGGTTAAACCACTGCTGCTGTTGCTGTTCAGTTATATAGTCGTTAGTATACATATACTG
>JAFADQ010000350.1 GCA_023424725.1 Bacteroidota bacterium | reverse complement strand
GTTTGATTTTGCAAATAATAAGCGTGCGCCAGGTTTAACCTTATGCCAGGGTCTGGAGCGCCGGTTTCGTTTACTATTTGTGCCCAGGCATTGGCGGCAATGGCGTATTGCTTGTTTTTAAAAGCCGCTTCGGCTTCTTTTTTAAGGCTATTGTTGCGCGAAATGCCTGTTAAATCGCTAAACCAACCCGTAAATAAAAACACCAGAAATAGCCCCGCCGCCTTGCTCATACTTTAATAACGGTAAGGGTGAGCATTATATCTACCGCAATTAATAATAAAGCAGCCAGCAAGGGGTACATATATTTATTGTCGGTTATATCGATGGTTTTAGTGGCTCTTAGCTGGCCTTGCAACGAATTTAAGGCTTTGGTTAAACGGGCTGTTTCGGTTCTGTTGTCGCTTATTTCGAAATACTGGCCACCGGTTTGCCGGGCCAGGTCGCGCAGCTGCTCAGTGTTGGTTTGCGATAGTACGGTGTTGCCTTCTTTATCGCGCAAAAAGCCACGTTGCGTGGGTATGTTCCCGCCTTTTTCGGTGCCTGCGCTTACCAAAAACAAACTTATATTTTGGCGAGCCATCTCGCGGGCAAATTTTTCGGTGTTATCGCCAAAATCTTCTCCATCTGTAACAATTACCAGAGCTTTAGAAAACTCGTCGTTCCGGTTTTTACGGGCCGAAGTAAGTTTTTTGGTTCCTAATTCTATTGCCGCGCCAATATCGGTGCCGCCGGTAGAAAGCAGCGAGGTGTTTAAAGACTGCAGAAAAAGCAACAGCGCTTCGTGGTCGTGCGTGAGCGGGCATTGCACAAATGCATCGGTAGAGAAAATGATCAATCCTATGCGGTCTGAGTTTAGCGATTTTACCAGGTTGCTCATCTCCAGCACTACTTTTTGCAGCCTCGATGGTGGCAGGTCTGTCGCGTTCATAGAATTAGAAAGATCAATCGCCAGGTAAATATCTTTTCCAACCAGCTTTATTTCTTTGCGGGTACCACCAAACGACGGGCCTAATAACGCCACCATCAGCAAAGCAAAAAAGGCGCTTCTTAAAATAAATTTTACCCATAACAGGTAGCCGCTCCGCTTAAAAAATTTAGCCAGCCTGGTTACTTTAACTATGTAGAGTAAGTACAGAACAATAAATAGGCCGGCGAATAATAGCTCCAGCCAGCTTAATTCTCTAAACCAGCTCATTTATTTTTATTGTTTTAGCCGGCAGCAGGAGAGGAGCACCCGGAAGTAAAAATGCTAAACCGCAAAAAGCTGCAAGAGGTAAAAAAGGTGCCATAAGCCACTAACGTGTAGTTACAAAGATAGCAGGTAAGGTTAATTTTGCAGAAGGTAAAATAATTGCGGTCCAGAAAAGGCTGATAATGAGCAGATGTACTCTGAAATAAAGCAGTAAATGGCAAAAAGTTTTGCCAAAAGCGCCATTATCTTGCCGGCGGGCTTGCTAATGTAAAACCGGTTGCCGTATATTTGCACCACAATTCAGCCCCCGGAGAGATGGGTGAGTGGCTGAAACCAGTAGTTTGCTAAACTGCCGTAGCTCTAAAGGCTACCGCGGGTTCGAATCCCGCTCTCTCCGCAAATTGAATACAAAAATAAATTTGGTGATTGTGAGAATTAATTTCTACTTTTGCCGCAAGTTCGGGGTGTAGCGTAGTCCGGTCATCGCGCCTGCTTTGGGAGCAGGAGGTCGCAGGTTCGAATCCTGCCACCCCGACAAAATTAAGTTGGCAGTTTGCAGTCCACAGTTAGCAGTATTTCTGCCTGTTCTGCTGGCTGCCAACTTTCTTTTCCGGTCCCATAGCTCAGCTGGATAGAGCAACTGCCTTCTAAGCAGTAGGTCTTTGGTTCGAATCCAAATGGGATCACATTGAAAGTCAAAGGGTTATGAATCAGTTTCGTAGCCCTTTTTTCTTTGGTTTAAGTTATGGTTTAATCAAATGCGCCCTGTTCTTAGCTTCTCAGCTAAGAACTTTCTACATTAAGCCTCCGGGCTTTCTTGTCTGAACTGGGATTTATAGGATTAAAGGAGAGACAGGAGTTATATGGCGGTTTTACCCGGTAACACCCGAAAAAACGCCTGCCGCAAGTTAACTGAAACGCTTCCAGGTAAAAGCACGCTGGACGGTTTGCGCCTTAGTAACCCACACCGTTTTCCAAAAACCTGCCAGCTTCTTTTTTCAGACCTGGAAGCGTTTTGCCACGACTAAATCAACTTCAATCCAAGTAGCGTTTTACCATCACAAGCGTTATTTTTATGCATGAAACCCGCTCAACTCTACATCTACCTCGGCGACCGCGCCACTTCTGCGGAGTTTAAAAACAATATCTGCAGCGCGGTTTACAACAGAAATGGCAAATGTATCAGGGGTAGCAACGGCGCCATGCTGGTGAAGTTTGGGAGCAAAAAAGTGGTGGTGCTGGGCAGAAGGTTGCGCAAACATCAATAATAAGAACCTGCAAGGGGCAAAAATAGCCCTGGCAGCGCATAAGCATTCATTATTTTCCTGTCAGATGCATACGTTTTTGGCCTTTACAGTTTTTTAAAGGTGCCGCTTTTGCTCCTGGTTTTTCTTTACTTCTGTTACTACCGTACCAAATTAAAATTAGCCTGCAATGCGCGTTTTTTTGCCCTTCGCAGCCTAAATCATAAACCCGTAATAAGTGTGGGAAATGAAACGAAAAAGCCTTAATTTTGCTTGTCTATATATAGAATATATTGTAGAAAAAAGCCCAATATGAGCGAAGAAATAATAGCCAGAGACAGATCCGATTATACCGCCGATAGTATTCAGGTGCTGGAAGGCCTGGAAGCCGTAAGAAAACGACCTGCCATGTACATTGGCGATATCGGAATGAAAGGCTTGCACCACCTGGTGTGGGAAGTTGTAGATAACTCGATTGACGAAGCCCTTGCCGGCCACTGCGATACCATAAATGTTACTATTCACGAAGGAAACTCGATTTCGGTAAGCGATAACGGCCGCGGAATTCCTACTGATTTCCACGCCAAAGAAGGCCGCTCGGCGCTGGAAGTTGTAATGACGGTGCTGCACGCCGGTGGTAAGTTCGATAAAGACAGCTACAAAGTTTCGGGTGGTTTGCACGGTGTGGGCGTAAGCTGCGTTAACGCACTTTCTAAACACCTGAGCGTTACCGTGCACCGCAAGGGCAAGGTGCACCAGCAGGAGTACCAGATTGGCCAGCCAATGTACCCGGTTAAGGAAATTGGCGAGACAGACCGCACGGGTACCACTGTTCATTTCCAGCCCGACGACAGCATTTTTACCCATACAGAATATAAGTACGATACCGTTGCCGGGCGTCTGCGCGAGCTCGCTTACCTTAATAAGGGTATCACCATAAACCTCACCGATATGCGTGAGAAGCAGGAAAACGGCGAGTTTTTGGGCGAAACGTTCTTCTCTGAAGGTGGCCTTAAAGAATTTGTTACCTACCTGGACGATGCCCGCGACAGCCTGCTGCCGGAGCCGCTATACATAGAAAGCGAAAAAGGTAATGTGCCGGTAGAGGTAGCCATGCAGTACAACACATCGTACTCAGAAAACATTTTCAGTTACGTAAACAACATCAACACCATAGAGGGCGGTACGCACGTAGCCGGTTTCCGGAGCGCGCTAACCCGTACGCTTAAAGCTTACGCCGATAAGTCGGGCATGCTAGATAAGGTGAAAGTAGAAATTACAGGCGACGATTTCCGTGAAGGATTAACCGCCGTTATTTCTGTTAAAGTTGCAGAGCCGCAGTTTGAAGGCCAAACCAAAACCAAACTCGGAAACAGCGATGTGAGCGGCGCGGTAAACCAGGCAGTTGGCGAAATGCTGAATACATACCTGGAAGAACATCCGCGCGAGGCCAAGATAATTATTTCTAAAGTAGTGCTTGCCGCGCAGGCCCGTGCCGCCGCCCGCAAAGCCCGCGAAATGGTGCAGCGTAAAAGCGTGCTTTCGGGCACCGGTTTGCCTGGTAAACTTGCCGACTGCTCCGAATCTGACCCGGCGGTGTGCGAACTCTACCTGGTAGAGGGCGACTCGGCTGGTGGATCTGCCAAGCAGGGCCGCGACCGTAAATTCCAGGCCATCCTGCCACTTAGGGGTAAGATCCTGAACGTAGAAAAAGCCCAGGAGCACCGTATTTACGATAACGACGAGATAAAGAACATGATAACGGCGCTTGGCGTAAGCTTCGGAACTCCCGAAGACGATAAGGCCCTTAACCTGGAAAAACTTCGCTATCACCGTATTATCATCATGACGGATGCCGACATCGACGGCTCGCATATTCGTACGCTTATCCTCACGTTCTTCTTCCGTTATATGAAAGAATTGATCGATAACGGGTACATCTATATCGCTCTGCCTCCGCTTTATCTGGTGAAGAAAGGCAAGGAAGAGCGCTATTGCTGGACAGAGCAAGACCGCGAAGAAGCCGTGAAAGAACTGGCCAAAGGCGGCAACGAAAGCTCGGTGGGCATACAGCGCTACAAAGGTCTGGGTGAGATGAATCCGGAGCAGCTCTGGACCACCACTATGCGCCCCGAGTCGCGCTCGTTAAAGCAGGTAACCATAGAATCGGCAGCCGAGGCAGATCATTTATTCTCTATGCTGATGGGCGATGAAGTTGCTCCGAGAAGAGAATTTATTGAGCGCAACGCCAAATACGCACGATTGGATGTATAAGTAGTAATTAACAGATATATGGTAAACAGGGCAGCTTTAGTTGCCCTGTTTGCGTTTAAAGCTATTGTAGATGATAATCTATTGTAACATTAAAAACTTATTTGGCGGTTTGCTTATATATTTGGTTGCGGCAGCCGCTTTTTTGGCCCTCGCAGGTACTAAAACCGAGCCTGATAATGGGTTTTATAGGGTTAAAATGCCATTAAAGTAGTATTATTAACAGATGCCTTTGTTTCGTCAGTAATTTTTTATTAATTCGTATCATACACTTATTACGGCCCTGCGTTTAAGTACTTAACCACAAAGAAGGCTCAGAAACTGTTCTTTTTTTGTTTTTCCGCTTCACTATGCTTTCAGATTTACCCTCTAATACATCTAATTCCGGACCCGACGAGTTCGCGCCAGGCAGCCCCCTGGATGCCGCTACCTCTGTTAACGACGAACCTTTACTGGACGACGACCTGATAAATGCCGAAATCCTGCCCGAAATACACTCCTCGCCGGAAGCAGATAAAGATTCGGAACCTGCCGCGGGTGCCATTACAGGCCAGCCGTCTGTGCACCGGCAACCCGATCTTATTCAGCGAAGCCGCTACATTAGCCGCGACCTAAGCTGGCTGCGGTTTAATTACCGGGTGCTGGACCAGTCGCGCGATGCCGGCAAAAGTTTGTTCGACAGGCTTAAGTTTTTGGCCATCACAGCCTCTAATCTCGATGAGTTTTTTACCATCAGGGTTGGTTCTTTATATAATTATATTGATTACGGCAAAGAACGGATAGATTATTCGGGCCTGCGCGAACTGCCATTCCGCAAAAAACTGCTGGAATTCGCGCACCGGTTCGTTACCGACCAGAATTATATTTATAACACAGAGCTAAAGCCGCTTTTTCAGAAAAACGGGCTGCATATATTAAAAATAAACGAGCTGTCGGAAAGCGAGCAGAATAAATGCGATTCTTATTTCAAGAAAACCATTTATCCGTTGCTTACGCCCATGATGTGGGATAATTACCACGGCTTCCCGCTGCTGATGAATCAGCTTCTGATATTTGGCGTTGTAACCAAAGCGGCCGAAGTTTCTAAAGACCAGAAACGGCTAACCTTTGTTCAGATTCCACAAAATCTGGGTCGTTTTTACGTTATCAACCGCAAAGAAGGCGTG
>JAFADQ010000304.1 GCA_023424725.1 Bacteroidota bacterium | reverse complement strand
CGGTGTAGTTTATGGCAACGCCCTCCATGTAATGCGATTCGGAAGCGAAATGCTGAATACCGGTACCGAAAAAGCGCATGTTGCTGCTGGCGCGCGGTATATCTACTGTACGAGCCAGTTTTAGCGGTTTGCCGTTGTCCATGCTTTCGGCCAGGGCCAGGCGCTCCAGGTTTTTATCGATCAGGTCGGCGATTTTCTGCAGTATCTGGCCGCGCCTCTCTGCAGGCGTATTTGCCCAGGCTGGGAAGGCCATTTTCGCGGCTTCCACAGCCAAATTCACGTCTTCTTCATCAGAATCCGGAATCTGCGCATACACCAGGCCGGTGGCCGGGTTATAATTGTCGATGAACTGGCCTTTTTTTGGCCTTACCAGCTCGCCGTTTATGTAGTTTTTTATCTCGATCATTTTTCAATGAGTGAATTAGTGAATTAGTGGATGAGTGGATGAGTGGATTTTATGAATTGCATCGCAATTAATTATAATAGTCACCCGAATAATTATACCAGCCACCCGAACCTGTCATTGCGAGCGATAGCGTGGCAATCGGGTTGAGTGCTCTACTTTGTTTGTTACGCGTGCTTTTTTGGCCTTTGCAGGTTAGGTAACAGTCTAATTTCCGCTTCGTAACCATATTGCTTCGCTATCGCTCGCAATGACACGCTGTGGTTAGCTTTTGCGATTCAAATCAATCAATCCAATCACAAGAATCATGGTTCAGACAAAAGGGCGAATGCAATTCGCCCCTACAGGAGCCGTCTATTTTTCCTTTTTCCAGAGCTCCGCTACTTCTTTCGCAAAGTAAGTTAAAATCACATCGGCGCCGGCACGTTTTATAGACAATAGCACTTCCATCATCGCCTTATCATTATCAATCCAACCATTTTGGGCAGCGGCTTTTATCATGGCGTATTCGCCGCTGATGTTGTAGGCCGTAATGGGCAAGTGCGAGTTGTCGCGCAGGGTTTTTATTACATCTAAGTAAGCCAGGGCGGGTTTCACCATCAGGAAATCGGCACCTTCTTCGGTATCGAGTTTGGCCTCAATTAAGGCTTCGCGCTGGTTGGCCGGGTTCATCTGGTAGGTTTTCTTGTCGCCGTGCTTGGGGGCAGAGTCCAAAGCATCGCGGAACGGGCCATAAAACGCGCTGGCGTATTTTGCCGTGTACGACATAATGCTAACGTTGCTGAAATTGTTCTCGTCCAGAATGTTGCGGATGTAGCCTACGCGGCCGTCCATCATATCCGAGGGCCCGATAATATCGGCGCCGGCGCGGGCCTGGGCGAGGGCCATTTTGCCGAGGTAAACCAGCGATGTGTCGTTGATTATCTCGCCGTTGTCTACAAAGCCGTCGTGGCCGTCAGACGAGTACGGGTCCATGGCTACGTCGGTCATGAGGGCCACATCGGGGAATTTTTCTTTTATGGCCGCGATAGTTTTTATGTAGAGGCCTTCGGGGTTCCAGCTTTCGGTAGCGAAACGGTCTTTTTTGGCATCGGCAATGGCCGGAAAAACACAGAAACTGCGCAAGCCCAGATCGTAGCAGCGGCCGATCTCCTCCAACAGCAAATCCATCGAAAACCGGAAGATGCCGGGCATAGACGTAATCTCGATTTTCTGGTTTTGGCCTTCTATCACAAACATCGGGAAAATGAAATCGCTCAGGCGCAGGTTGGTTTCTTCTACCATGTCGCGGATGGCCTGCGATTTGCGGTTGCGGCGGGGACGTATGGGTATGTTCATTTTTTCTGAATCTGGAATTAGAAAGAGCACAAAGATAACAAATAGACCTCACCCCAAACCCCTCTCCACAAGAGAGGGGTTTAAATGGTGCTGCGCAGGCTGGTTTTATTATAAAACTAAATGCCGGAGGCTCCTATTTCTCCCCTCTCATTTGGAGAGGGGTTTGGGGTGAGGTTACAAACGCCAGCTCTGTTACGCCTACAAATCCATAATCGGCTTTTTTGGCGAGTTGCCAGCCGCTGCGCTTTAGCGATCGAACTAAAAACCGGTTTAAAAAACCATGCGCTACTAATACCGCCACGCCCTCTTTTTTGGCCTCCGCAGCCAGTAAATTTGCGCCGGCTTTCGCCCGGTTGCGGGCATCGGTAAAAGATTCTATTCCGGATTTATTGAAGCCAAAAACCCACAACAGCCGCGACAGAATTAACCAGAACCGGATGGGCATTTTAAGCATTGGCAGCTTAATTATTTTGCGCTCGAATTCTCTGAAAACGGCGTCTTCTTTTAACGTAATTTCTGAGCCGAACAATTTGCGGGCGGTGCCTTTGGCGCGTTGCAAGGTGCTGCAGTGCACGTGTTTCAGGTTGGCAAAATCTACATCTGCTAAAATTCTGTCGAACTCTTCTACATCGGTGGCATCGTAATCGAGAATAAACTGCGCGGCGCTGCGGTGGCTAAAAAAGCCTGCACGAGACACCAACGGCTTGCCGTGGCGAATAAGAAAGATGCGCGGGTATGAGTTTTGGTTTGTCATGACGCGGTTTTTGTGCCTTGCAGGTATTTACGGAACGACAGAAAAAAACCATTGCAGTTGCTGTTAATCAAACAAAAAAATTATCTTTCGCTACTTAAAAGTGCCAACCATGAAATATACAAACGAAGTAACCATAAACCAGCCTCTGGACAAGGTGATAGA
>JAFADQ010000299.1 GCA_023424725.1 Bacteroidota bacterium | reverse complement strand
GATATCGATAAGCAAAGCGCGCATAGCATGCAGGTCTTCGGCCATTACCACATAATCGCCGGTTTGGTAAAAATACGTTTGCTCAAAGCCTTTAAACAACGACCCGAAAATGCGCTGCGGCAACTGCGCCGAGTTTAACAATCTGATGGGTTTGCCCGAGAAAGTTTCGGTTTCTATGCCGGGGCTTAGCTGCTTTTCGGCCTCTTCCAGCAATGGCCCCAGCACGTTAGCTCTCGACACTTTTGCGAAAAGCAACTTATCTGGGTTGCCCGATGGGTTATAAGTATCTAAAAGGCAAAAAGCTATCTCGTTGCCGATTTGCCGGCGTATACTATCTGCCAACAAGGTAAGCGCTTTATCTTCGGGCAGCGGCTTCGCGGTTTCTTCAGATTGCAGTCTTAGCTTTTCGCCACCAAAAAACACCACCATGGCGGCACGTGCAGGCACCACATTGCTCAGACTCAGCGGCTGCGACGACAGCATGCGCATTTGCGATCCCATGGCCATGCCGGTAGTATCGGGCTCCGAAAAGCCGTTCATCAACAATTTATCTTCCGACAGCTTAAGCTCCAGCATGCCTGAGCGGCACAAACTAAACAAAAACGTTAAATCGTTATGCAGCCTGTCGGTGAGAAAAAGCGACAGAAAAACCGGAATCTGCTTGTAGTTTAGCCATACATTTGCCCATACGTCGGGCTGGCTTATATAACCGGTTCCGGCCATTTCGCCGGCAGGGCTCGTTAGCACGCCGCGCTCTATGTTGCGCACTATTTCTTCTATCAGGTTAGGCGAGCTGCTTAAAACAATGTTGTTGCGGTAAGTAAAATAAGAAAGCTCTTTGCCCGAAGCTGCATTTCTGATATCGGTAAGCTGATGGCCCTGGTACTCGCGGTTGCTGAAAGAATAGCGCTCAGATTTCTCCAGGCTTTCTATAATAGTGCGCATGTAGCGGTGCTCGTTTACATTATTTACGGGCACATAAAATACCAGATCGAAATCGTTATTATTCACCACATGCAGCGAGGTGAGCACGGGCTTGTTTTTCAGAAAGTTGCCAAGCGTCCGCTCCTGACCCGAGGTGCTGTCCAGCTCGGCCAGGTTTTCCTGTAGTTGCTGCACATACCGGGCCTGGCTTACGGTTTCCCAGATATCGGTGGTTTTAAGATGATCGAAAAAAGCGTTGTTGTCGTTCGATTCCCAGATCAGGACAGCATCGTGCGGTACCAGCGTCCAGAGGTTTACTTTTTGTTGAGCCTCAGTCCAGCGCAGGTAAATAAAAGCACCCACTCCGGCAAGCAGCGCGATTATACCGATTATTATGAGTAGTTTTCGGGACATGCAGTAGAGTAAAACACACAAAATTAACGCAAAATACGGGTTTCTGCAGGAACCGTGCCTGTAAAATGTAAACTTTGCCCTTTCTTCGCTAACTTTAATAAATGGTAAGGCCCGCAGTTTTTTCTTTTTTCACCCTTACAGCCTTTTTGCTTTCTGGCTGCTTTAACGTGCGCGAACCCGAGCCACCCGGCACGGCCGGCGGCTGGACAAGCCCCACCGAAACCAACACCCTGCTCGAAAACCTGCGCATTGCCGTTAGCACCTTAAATACAGCTAATTACGAGCGATGTTTTACGCCGGCGAGTTTCAGGTTTATCCCCGACCCGCTTACGCCCGGAGTAGCCAACGGGGTTTTCGATAACTGGTCGGTGCAGGAAGAGCGAATCTACCTTACCAATGTAAAAACCAGCACCAACAATGGCTCGGGCAACTTAACGTTAAATAACCGGCAGGAAATATTTTTTTCGGCCGATTCGCTGGAGCTAACCGCGCAGTACGAACTGGAGGTGCAGCACCAGGATGCTACATTTCCGCACTATAACTTCGATGGCACTTTACGTATGATACTTGTAAGGCGCCAGAACGAGTGGAATATACAAAGCTGGCAAGATAACCGACTCTCTGATTCTTTATGCTGGACCGATCTGAAAAATCATTTCTACGCACCCTGAGCAGTTTTTTGCTGCTTTTAGTGGTTTCGGCATGCAACCCGTTTGCGCCGTCGCTGGACGAAGTGCAGCTAAACCAGGAAGAAATTTTAGGAAACCGCCGCACCATAAATGGCTTTTTTGAATGGTTCCGGAATTCGTACGAACTGCGCGACTCTACCATGTACGGCCGTTTGCTGGCGCCTGAATTTACTTTTACCTATCTTAATTTCCAGAACAGCACCGAAGAAAGCTGGGACCGAAACGTAGAAATGCAAACCACTTTTAACCTTTTCAGGGGCGTAAAAAGTATAAACCTGCAGTGGAACCAGTACATAGAGCTCGATACCATAACTTACGATACCCTGGCCCGGGCCGAGCGCAGCTTTAACCTCATCATCACACAAGACGACAATAATATTTACCGAGGTGTTGGCAGCGCCCTGCTCATTTTGCGCCGCGACTCGCCCACCGGCTACTGGCGCATGCAAAGCTGGTACGATAAAAGCGATTTCTGATCAGGCTGATTTTCGCCTTTTAAAAATTTGATCGTGAATTAGGCTGTAACGGCCATTTTTTTGCCAGTTGCAGGGTAACGCTTCAACTTTAATATTCTCATGTTCTAAAATTAACCGCAAAGGGCGCGAAGGTTTTCGCAAAGGGCGCAAAGTTTTTGAGAGGAAAACCGATAATAATTGAGAATCGCCCTTATCCGCAGGTTTTTTAAAGAGCTTTTATAATCGGGCTCAGATTATTATGCCTACCTGTCACATAATCTTACAGGAAAAAAGTTTAAAATTTATCAATAAGAAAAGTCATTTAATCCCTTTAGGGATGGTATATTGGTAGAATCTGATGTATAAGATATTAGAAAATCCCTTTAGGGATGGCATATTTTAACCGATACCCTATTATAGGGCATCCCTAAAGGGATTAGGCCTGCACTTGAGGAGATTTGTACTACCAATATGTCACCCATAAATGGGTTATTGTTATGCGAAATTGGCTGAATAAATCAGGAAAATTCATAAACCCGCTTTCCGGAAAATTTATGGGAAAGGAAAAGATAATTAGGCTGCAGCGGCCATTTTTTTGCCTGTTGCAGGGTAAGAACCAACCTTAAATTTCTCACTCTATAAAATTAACCGCAAAGGGCGCGAAGTTTTTCGCAAAGGGCGCGAGTTTTTTTTGAGTAGAGTTTTCCTGCTTTCCGTTTTAATATTTACATCAACCGGCTAAATAAGCAACTGCTCTTTCTTAATCTTCCTTGCGACCTTTGCGATTAACTTCGCGCCCTTTGCGGTAAAAAAGAAACCTGCGAGAGCCAAAAACCGGTGCAACAGAACCAAACCATAAAACATTTAACACCCAAACAATCAATTTTATACCTTCTTAGCCAATAGGTTTTCGTACTTTTGCGGCGGCAAAAAGCCATCTCTTCTATAATGAAGCAATTTGTAGTAACTACCGGTTTTTTACTCTCTGCCATTGCCGCCGCCGCCGGTGGTTTTGGCCGCAACGAAACCGGACAAAAAGCGCTCGGGCTGGGCGGGGCGTTTACCGCCATTGGCCGCGACGCCTCTGTTGCCTATTTTAACCCCGGGTCGCTGGTGCTGCTCGATACAACTTCTGTAAGCGCCGGTTTTACCATGCTGGGTTCTCATACCGTCTTTAACAATGCAAAATCGGGCGTACAATCGCGCACTACGGCCGGCTGGCTGCCTTTGGGTTATTTATATGCAGCATTTCAGATCAGCCCCAAACTGGCAGCAGGGCTTAGCGTAAACTCGCCCTTTGCCTACAATACCGAGT
>JAFADQ010000178.1 GCA_023424725.1 Bacteroidota bacterium | reverse complement strand
GCGCAACCCTCCTTCTTTAGATTTTGGCAAGTTTTATTACTTAATTTTCGCTATTGGCGGCGTTATGCTGATAGCCGAGCTTTTCCGGAAACGCCCCGGCCCGTTTATAAATGTAGCCTTTACCCTACTGGGAGTTTTTTACATTGCCTGGCCGTTTTCGCTGCTGCACGAGCTGGCGTATTTCCGCAGCACGAGTTACCACCCCGAGCTAATTCTGGGCACTTTTCTTTTAATCTGGGCTAGCGATACGGGCGCGTATTTTATCGGCAAAACCTTTGGCAAGCACAAGCTTTTCGAGCGCATATCGCCGGGCAAAACCTGGGAGGGCTTTTTTGGCGGCTTCTTCACGGCCATTCTTACCGGCTGGGCGCTATCGCTTATTTTTAAAGATGTAGACTTAATTCACTGGCTTATAATGGCGGCCGGCGTAGCAGTTTTCGGCACCCTCGGCGATTTGGTAGAATCTATGTTTAAGCGCAGCCTGGATGTAAAAGACTCCGGCAATTTCCTTCCAGGCCATGGCGGCGTGCTCGACCGGTTCGATGCCCTGCTTCTGGCCGTGCCGTTTGTGGTAGTATTGCTGAAGTTTTTTTAGGTTGTAGCAGGCATAAAATTGATGCTCACAGGTTTCAGGATAACTTGGCGTTGTAACGTAGAGACATGGCAATGCCTTGTTTCTACAGAGGTATAGGCGCACGCTGCTGCCGGAACGAAGAGAGCTGCAATCTATATCCCTCGGTTAATTTCATCTAGCCCAGCATTCTACTTTCCAGATATTTCCTACTTTTACAGCCCTGTTGTACTTACGTTGCGCTACATGAAAATCCTTCTCTCCATACCAGGCCACACCCGCACCATCCCGATGGGCCGTTTCACCGAAAAAGCGCTGCAGCAACTTGGCCACGAGGTAATAACGTTTAACCACGAGCGCGACGATTTTTCGGAAAGAATGCGCGAGAAGATCAGTTTTAAAAAGTTTATAGAGTACAAAAACAAGCAGGTGCTGGAGCTGATAGAACAGCAAAAGCCCGATGTGTTTTTTACCATTTACGGCCGCAACCACGACGCCGGCACGTTAGAGAAAATTAAGCGCAAAGGCATACCAACCATTTGCTGGTGGCTTAACGACCCCTTCGATCTGGGTTACAAATACATACCCGTGCACCTCTACGACCATTTTTTTACCAACAGCGCCGGCACCCACGAGGTGTACCGCCACTACCGCGTAAACAACGTGCAATACCTGCCGGTGGGCGTAGATCCGGATACGCATAAACCCATGCCGGGCGCAGAAAAAAAGTACGATATTTTGTTTGCCGGCGATTGGCACCCCATCCGCGAAAAGGTAATAACCGGGCTGGTAAAAAAGCACAACATTGCCCTTATCGGCCCCTGGAAACGCAAAATCGCGAAAGACTCGCCGCTGCACCCGTTCTTTATAAGGCAAGGATATTTTACGCCCGCCGAGATGTCGGAGATGTTTAACCAGGCCAAAATAGTGTTTAACCTGCACACCTGGTACGTCCGCTGGAGCTACGGCGTAAACCCGCGGCTGTTCGAGGCCAGCGGCTGCGGCGCCTTCCAGATAAGCGACAATAAACTGGAGCTGAAAGACCTCTACACGCCCGGCAAAGAAGTAATTACCTACGAGAATATCGAAGAAATTTCGCCGCTGTTCGACCAATATTTGGCCTCCGCAGCCCGGCGCGAAGAAATTGGCAATGCCGCCGCAAAAAGATCTCTGGAAGAGCACACCTACGTGCACCGCATGCAGCAGTTGCTGGATGTTTGCAAATTGTAGTTTGGTTGGTTGCTGAATGTTGATTGTTAATTGGTGGCAGTCTGAACTATGATTAAATTGATAAAATGATAGACTATGATTCCCTATAATTCATAGCCCTTCATAAACATCACACGAATCACAGTTCAGAAAAAAACGGGCGAATGCAATTGGCCTCTACATTTCCCAACAACCAATAATTTACACATCTGCACATCTGTAATCTGCACATCCATAACCTGCACATCTAACACCTACTTCGCCCGGCTAACAATATAAACGCCGCCCAAAATGGTAGCCATGCCGGCAAAATGCACCCAGGTAAGCAATTCGCCATCTATAACACCCCACAAAAGCGCTACAATGGGCATAAGGTAAGTAGTAGAAGATGCGAAAAGAGCCGTGGTCATGTGCAGCAGTTTATTAAACAGCACCAGCCCCAGCGCGGTACTGAAAGCGGCCAGAATAGCAATGTATAACAAAGCCATTCCGCTGCCGTCTGTGTGCTGCAATTTGTAGCCAAAATCTGTAGTAGCAAGGTAAATGGCTGCAATTGGCCCAACCGTTAGCAACGACAGGCTGCTCATGGCGCGCGGCGGAATGCCCTGCAAATGCGCTTTTATATTGTTCACGTTAAAGCCGTACAAAGCGGTTGCCAGCACAATCATAAGAGCGTACCACGGGTTTTCGGAAGAGCCAACTTTGCCCGAGAAATAGATCAATCCGGCGGTGCCTATCATCCCTACCACAACTCCCACGCCTTTTAGCCAGGTTATGCGCTGCTGAAAAAGCATGGCGCCAATAAGCAACGTAAAAAGCGATGTTAGCGAATTTAGCACGCCGGTAAGGCCGCTGTTAAGCTTGGTTTGCCCGAACGCGAACAAAAAAGCAGGCAGCAAATTGCCCGTGAAGCCAGATAAAGCCAGGTATTTCCAGCGGCTGCGCTCTATATGTTTAAGGCCAGGCAAGGCAAACGGAAGCAAAAAAAGCGAGGCAAGCGTGATCCGGATTGCGCCTAATTCTTGCGGAGCATACACCTCGAGCCCGCGCTTTATCAGGATAAAAGACGTGCCCCAGATCATTGCCAGAATAAGCACCAGAAACCAGGCCAACGCGCCGTAGCCGGGCTTTTGCGCGGCTAAAGCCTCTGCTTCGTGCTCCGGAACCTCTATTATGGCCGGGCCTTGCGAGGTGGCCACTCCATCAAGCCCGGTGGGTTGGTTTTCTATATTATCGTTTTTGGCAGACATTTTTTAATTATAAAACCCGGCACAGAGCACCGGCAGGCGCTTATACGGCATTGCTGTTTTTTAAAGCTGAAAAAGCGCGCCGGGCACTTGCATTTTCGGGGCGCAAAGGTCGGCATTTCCGGCGGTTTACCGAAAAAGATTTATGGTGCAGAAGCCCGTGCTTTGCAGATAAGAAGATTGCAAAAAGTACATATCAAATATAGAAAACAACTTATATACAGCCTTTAAGTAACCTTAAGCCCTTTGCCACGGTATTAGTGCCCTATGGAAGAATTATTTCTGCAAGTGCACATACCCGATTTGGGAGAAGTTTTTATGCGCTATTGGCGGCAGTTTGTATTGCTGGTTCCCAAGCTGCTAATGGCAATTTTAATTATAACCATCGCGGTTTTTATCGCCATTCAGATTTCGCGGTTTCTTAATAACAAACTCAGCACAAAAGCCAGCGATCCGCTCCTTATCACGTTCATAGCGCAAATAGCCAAGTGGATCCTGATTCTGATGGGAGTCACTTTGGGCTTGTCGGC